>NZ_JBNDIT010000004.1:0-276115 GCF_050434545.1 Comamonas sp. 4034
TCCAGTTTGTGGTGCGGTACTTGCGCCGACCCCAGTTCGTCTCACTCATCATCCGAGCCTACTACCGCTGCGGCCCGGATTTGTGCAACAAAGCCTCGAATTTCTATTGAATATTGCGAGCCTCATTCCCTGTATCACCGTTCAGAGCGCGCTCAATGTTCACCTGGGCGCAAAGTGCGGCGACTTTGGCGTCTCGCCGCTTGGAGCCGCTAACACAACCCAGCAAATCGTAGATTTGCGGTTAAGACGAGGCGCGAAGCCGCAGACAGTACAGACGTACGACAAGGCTGGGCGCCCCCGGCGAAGCAACGACGTATCAAGGGTTGTGTTAGCGACTCTTAAGAGTGCCTCCGATTTCTGCGACCACCCCGACGCCTTCTGTAAGCTGGCGGTCGAGGGCTGAGGCAATATCCGCGAGAGCGCTGCGGACAATGGAGTCGGATTCGGCTTGCGCGCGATAAGTGGCGGCTCGGCTGTCGGCGCTGAGTTGCAGGTGGTGAGCGCGCTCAAGCTCAGAGCGCACATCAACAGCAATGCCGGTCTTGGGGGCTATCAGGCGGTCGGCGTTGTAGATCGTGTCTTTTGCATGTTTGCTCTCCAGTTGGGCGACTTGGATTTCGTCATCTCTGGCAGCCCCTGCGCGGTTGACCACGTCCTGTGCCTGGGCGATCTCGCACTTGCCTACCTGAGCGGTCATGCCTCACCCGTTCACCAGCGCACTGGGGGCAAACAGGGCAATGCAGGCCAAATTCGCAGAATCAGATTGCAGGCCCTGCTCTATCCGCCCAGCGTTGATGCTATGGACGGCCTCGGGCTGGATCGCCGCACATGACGTGATCGAGGTGGATTTTGATCGCCGCAGCATCAAGGGCGATGCTGAATACCTGAACCCCGCCTACATTGCGCGGCAGATAGGGCACAAAACGCGAAGATGCTTTTCACGGTCTACGCCAAGTGGATTATCGGAGCCGACCTAGGCCGGGAAAAGGCGAAGATGGAGCGGATGCTTGGAAACGAAAAAACCGCCCTGAAAGGCGGCTTGATCTATGGAGAACATTCTGAATGTCCCCCCAATGTCCCTGAAGTTTCCGGAAGCTGGTCTCTTCCGAATGGGAACATTGGTAGGCGCGATTGGACTCGAACCAACGACCCCCACCATGTCAAGGTGGTGCTCTAACCAGCTGAGCTACGCGCCTGTCGTTGAAGACTTGAATTATAGACCGAAAAATTCAGCGTTCTGGTAAACATGGCTACTTTTTCCAAAATCTGCGTTTTTAGCGGCCGGACACACCCGAGGTTACCGCCGCCGCGCCGAACGCACGCCGGAAACTGTGGCTACTGCAGCCAGCACCTTGGCCAGCCGGCCCGAATCCGAGATCTCCACGGTGAAAGTCATCCAGGCCGTTCCTTTGACAGACTGGGTCTGCACGCCGATCACATTCGTCTTGTCTCTGGCAAAGACTTCGGAAATATCGCGCAGCAGGCCCTGGCGGTCGTGCGCCTCCACCGCCACATCCACGGGATACACGGCTTCGCTGGCCGCCTGGCGTCCACCATAGCCCCACTCGACTTCGATCACGCGCTCCGGATTGCGCGCGCGCATCTCCCGGAAATTGCTGCAGTCGCAGCGGTGCACGCTCACACCCTTGCCCCGGGTGACAAAACCGCCAATCACATCCGGAGGCGCGGGCTTGCAGCATTTGGCCAGCTGGGTCATCAGTGAATCGACACCCACCACCAACACCCCGCCCTTGCCAGAGCCATCGCTCGCCTTGCGCGGGCGGTTGAGCAGAAATTCGTCCTGCGGCGCCTGAGGTTCAGGTGGGCGCAGTATGTTTTCGATGGCACGCAGCGATAGCTCGTCTTTGCCGACCACCTCGAACAACGCCTCGGCAGTCTTGAAGCCCAGTTGCTCCGCCAGGTCATCGTGCTTGAGAGACGTCTTGCCCTCCCGCTGCAGCAGTTTTTCCACCAGTTCGCGACCCCGGCTCACGTTCTCGTGGGTGATCTGTGCATTGAACCAGGCGCGCACCTTTGCCTTGGCGCGCGAGCTGACCAGGTAGCCCAGCTCGGCATTGAGCCAGTCACGCGACGGCCGCCCTTCCTTGACAGCAACCACCTCCACCGTCTGGCCGTTCTGCAGCGCGGTGTTGAGCGGCACCATCTGCCCATCGACCTTGGCACCGCGGCAGCGGTGGCCCAGCTCGGTGTGGACGGAGTAGGCGAAATCGACCGGGGTGGCACCCTGGGGCAGCTCAATCACAGCTGCGTCCGGAGTCAGCACGTAGATATGGTCATCAAACAGGCCACTGTCCTGCGTCTGCCCGACCAGATCCTTGCGCCATGCCAGCAGCTGGCGCAGCACGGCAATCTTGGCGTCGTAATCACTGCTGGCAGTGACACCCGCGTAGCCCTTGGCCCCGGCTTCCTTGTAGGCCCAGTGCGCTGCCACACCATTTTCGGCATGGTCATGCATGGCCTGGGTGCGGATCTGGATTTCAATGGCTTTGCCATTGTCATCGCGCACCACGGTGTGCAGCGATTGGTAGCCGTTGGGCTTGGGCTTGGCAATGTAGTCGTCGAATTCAGACTCGATGGGCGCGAATGTTTCGTGCACAAACGACAAGGCTGCGTAGCAATCTTTCACCGTGGGCACCACCACACGCAAAGCGCGGATGTCGAACAATTGCTCGAAATCCAGCGACTTGCCTCGCATCTTCTTGATGATGCTGTAGATGTGCTTGGGCCTGCCCGCCACGGTGGCGCTGATGCTGTGGGAACGCAGCGCCGATTCGAGCCGCTCGCGCAGGGTCACCATGTACAGCTCTCGCTCCACACGGGTCTCGTCCAGCAGCTTTGCTATCTTCTTGTAGGTGTCGGGCTCCAGAAAGCGGAAGGACAGGTCTTCCAGCTCCCATTTGATCTGCCAGATGCCCAGCCGGTTGGCCAGTGGCGCAAACACCTGCAGGCTCTCGCGCGCAATGGCCGGCGACACCGGTCTTTTGCTGGCGGCGTACCAGCGCAGGGTCTGCAGGCGTGAGGTGAGCCGCAGCATCACCACCCGCAGGTCGCGCGAAAACGCCAACAGCATCTTGCGGATGTTCTCGGTCTGGGTGGCAGGGTCGTCCACCAGATGGCCGGCATCGGCCTGGCGTGCCTGAGCCTGCACCTTCATCAGCGCAACGGTCTCGACTGCCAGCGATGCATAGCTTTCGCCAAACACCTTGCCAATGACTTCGCGCGGCTTGTTCAGCTGTTCGCTGGCATGCACCAGATAGGCTGCCGCCTGCATTGCTTCGGAGCCACCAATGTGCTTGAGGATCGCTGCCACCGCATCGGCGTGCTGCAACGCGTTTTCACCCGTATCCAGGGTTTCCTCGGCAATCAGGGGCAACGCGAAGGAGCGCGCCCGGGCCAGCACATCGTCCTGTGCAGGCAGTGCATGGGCGGTTGCAGCCACCAGAGGAGAAACCGGCTCTGCCGGAAGATGTTCTGCGCCGGGCGCAGGCTGAGCGACTGCCGTCAAACTTTTCATGTTGTCACCACACTCTTGCACTCCCCCGCCAGGAATGCACTACGAACCGCACAAAAAGGCCAGCACCGCAGCTACTTGATCAAAAGATACCAGGGTGGGCGCATGGCCGACCCCCGCAAATTCAATGACGCGGGCTCTGGGCCCGCGTTCCGCCATAGATTGGGCTGTTTTGGCAGAAAGCAAGTCCGATTCTGCACCACGCAGCACCAAGGTATCGGCACCAATGCTGTCATACAGTTGCCAGAGAAGCTGCTCACCTGCGGCTGCCATCTCCGACGTCATGGCCCGCATGGGCTCACCAATGGCCGGGTCGTAATGCAGGCGCACTGCCAGGCCGCTTTCAGGCCGAAGCATCGGACGCGACAGCGCGAGCCACTCATCCGGCGTATGCGGACCAAAACCCCGGGACAGTTGCCACAGCGCCTCCACCGCCTGCGCTTCGCTGGCATATACCATGTTCTTTCCGACATAGCCACCGATACGGACGAGCGATGCCGGCTCGATAACCGGCCCCACATCGTTCAGCACCAGGCGCCGGATCGGCACAGGCAGCACCGGCTGAATGCTTTTTTCTCCCGCCAGCCCCATGCCGATCAGGCCACCCATACTCGTGCCGACCCAATCGAGACTGCCAATGGGTGCCGCCTTGTGCACCTGCTGCAGCAGCGCCAGCATATCGGCCACATACAAGGGCACCTGGTAGCCCTGGGGATTGTCGAGCCAGTCGCTGTAGCCCCGCCCTACCACATCAGGGCAGATCACCCGCGCATGCAGCGCCAGTTGGCTGGCCAGTGCATCGAAATCGCGTCCCTGCCGCGTGAGCCCATGCACGCAGACGATGACATGCGGATGCCGCAGATCGCCGGTATGGTTCCATTCCCAATAGGCCATGCGGTGGGTGGCATTGCTCCGCCCTGCCTCCGTATTGCCAGCGACCGCACAGGTGACATATTGCAAGCGTGGTTGTTCAAGCATGGTTTTCCAAGTGGCAGGCCACCCTTGCATTTGGTTTAGGATGGCCGGTGGGAATGAACCAATAGTAACTGGAGATACTGAATGCTGAAAGGTAAAACCGCGCTGGTCACCGGATCGACAAGCGGCATCGGCCTGGGAATTGCGAAGGCACTGGCGCGCCAGGGCGCCCACATCATCCTCAATGGCTTTGGCGACGCCGAAGGCCCGAAGGCCGAAGTACGCGACGCCATGGCCGGGTCTGGCGCTCGCATTGGCTACCATGGCGCCGACATGAGCAAGGCCGCTGACATCGAAGCCATGTTTGCCTACGCCGCGCAGGAGTTTGGCCAGGTGGACATTCTGGTCAACAACGCTGGTATCCAGCATGTGGCCAATGTGCAGGATTTTCCTGTGGAACGCTGGGACGCCGTCATCGCCATCAACCTGACAAGCGCCTTCCACACCAGCCGGCTCGCGCTGCCTGCCATGCAAAAAAGCGGCTGGGGCCGCATCATCAATGTGGCATCGGTGCACGGCTTGGTGGGTTCTGCCGGTAAATCGGCCTACGTGGCGGCCAAGCACGGCATTGTGGGCCTGACCAAGGTGACCGCACTGGAAAACGCAGCCTCGGGCATCACCTGTAACGCCATCTGCCCCGGCTGGGTGCTGACCCCCCTGGTGCAAAAGCAGGTAGACGCCAAAGCCGAACAACTCAAGATCAGCAACGAAGAAGCCAAAAAGCTGCTACTGGGAGAGAAAGAGCCTTCGATGCAGTTCACCACCCCGGAAGAACTGGGCGAGCTTGCGGTGTTCTTCTGCTCCCCCGCTGCCAACAATGTGCGCGGCGTCGCCTGGAACATGGACGGCGGCTGGGTAGCCCAATAAAAACGGTTTCAATCCTGCACACCAACGGCGCGCATTGCGCCGTTTTTTTCACTCTTTTCATGTAATGCATTAATTGCATAACTAATGAAACATTTTTCGCAGACCCATAGCAATCTGAAAAATGAATGAAATTTCACGAAAAATAGAGATAGAAAACGAAAATTGAGAACTTGATAGCCTTTACAGCCATGCATATGTAACGCAAACTTTGTAACTTAGCGTCAAATTTTGGTCCAAAAACGCCTTTTTTCTAAAAAAGAGGTCAAAATGTAAAAGTTACAAATCAGCTGGAGGAAATCACCCATGGTGACTGCAACCAACCGTGTAGACAAAATTCTGGTCGTGGATGACGACGCCCGTATCCGCGACCTGCTGCGCCGCTACCTGTCGCATGAAGGTTTCGAGGTCATGATTGCCGAAGACGGCAAGGGCCTGCAGCGCATCCTGCTGCGCGAAACCGTCGATCTGATCGTGCTGGATCTGATGATGCCCGGTGAAGACGGCCTGTCGATCTGCCGCCGCCTGCGCGCCAGCAACGACCGCACCCCCATCATCATGCTGACCGCCAAGGGCGAAGACGTGGACCGCATCGTTGGCCTGGAAGTGGGCGCAGATGACTACATCGGCAAGCCTTTCAACCCGCGTGAACTGCTGGCCCGTATCCACGCCGTGTTGCGCCGTCGCCCACCCCAGGAAGCGCCTGGTGCACCTTCCGGCGAAAACGAAGTGGTCAACTTCGGCCCCTTCACATTTGACATGAGCACCCGGGTGCTGACCAAGGATGGCGAAGAGCTACCCCTGACCACGGGCGAATTCGCCATGCTCAAGACCCTGGTACGCCACCCCCGCCAACCGCTGTCGCGCGAAAAGCTGGCCCTGCTGGCACGTGGCCGCGAGTTCGAACCCTTTGACCGCAGCCTGGACGTGCAGGTCTCGCGGCTGCGCAAGCTGGTCGAAGTCGACCCCGCAGCGCCGCGCTACATCCAGACCGTGTGGGGCGTAGGCTATGTGTTCGTGCCAGACGGCGCCAACTGATCACGCTCTTCATAGAGAACGAGTTGCCAACCGCCCCCAGAGCCCCTGCGGGCGGTTTTTCTTTGCCGGTGCCCAGATTTTCAGCGTCATCTGCTCCGTTTGCGCATGGCGCACAATGCTGGAAGACTGCACAGCCCTTTTGAATTGATTTCCCTCATGGCATCCAACCCCGCTCACGACGCAGACCACTCCGGCCTGACACCGCTGGAAGGCACGGCCGGTGCCCGAGCACGCGCCAGCAAGCGCACCCGCGTGGGCCTCAACCTGTTCTGGCGCACTTTCTTCCTGCTGGCCATTCTGCTGACCGGCAGCATTCTGGCCTGGGTGCAGACCCTGCGCTCCCTGGAGACCGAGCCGCGCGCCATCCAGACGGCGCAGCAGATTGCCTCGCTCGTCAACCTCAGCCGAGCGGCGCTGCTGCACTCAGACGCGATTGCCCGCGTATCCCTCGTCAAGACCATGGCCGACCAGGAAGGCGTGCGCATCGTGCCGCGCGAGCCCAAGGACACCTACGAGCCCATGGATACCTCCACGCCGCTGGGCGCGCGCCTGACGCAGGAGCTGACACGTCGCCTGGGCCCGGGAACCGTGGTGGCCAGCAGCGTCAACCACGAAGAAGGCCTGTGGGTGGGCTTTACCATCGATGGCGACCAGAACTGGTTCCTCATCGAGCCCTCGCGCTTCAACCCTGCGGGCGGCAAGACCTGGCTGATCTGGGTGCTGACGGCTGCAGCCCTGTCGCTGGCGGGTGCTGCTGTGATCGCAGGCCTCATCAACCGGCCGCTCAAGCAACTGTCAAGCGCCACCAACCGCCTGCGCGAGGGCGATTTCGCCGCGCAGCTGGACGAAGACGCGGTCACCAGCGAAATCCGTGAAGTGAACATCGGCTTCAACCGCATGAGCGAACGCCTGGCCAAGCTGGAGCAGGACCGGGCGGTCATGCTGGCGGGTATCTCGCACGACCTGCGCACGCCGCTGGCGCGGCTGCGGCTGGAGACCGAAATGAGCGTGTTCGACGATGTGGCCCGCGAGCACATGGTGGCCGACATCGTGCAACTCGATGCCACCATCGACAAATTCCTGGATTACGCGCGGCCCGATCACGCTGCCAAGCTCACCCCCGTCAACGTCTATGGCGTCGTGTCGTCCTGCGTCTATGCCGTGCAGGACCACCAGGAGCTGCAGATCAACATGACCGTGCCAGAAGAGCTGATGGCCAGCGCCGATGAGATCGAACTCTCGCGCGTGCTCTCCAACGTGCTGGAAAATGCGCGCCGCTATGGCAAATCGCCCGGCACCAACTACACACGGGTGGACATCACCGTCAAGTTCAGCGATACCACCGTCACCATCCGCATGCGCGACCATGGCCCCGGCGTATCCGCAGACCAGCTGACCAACCTCACCAAGCCCTTCTTCCGGGGCGACACCGCCCGCACCGCTGCAGCGGGTGCAGGCCTGGGTCTTTCCATCGTCGAAAAAACCGTGCAACGCATGGGCGGACGCCTCACCATGGCCAATGCATCCGATGGCAGCACCGGCCTGGTCACCAGCATCTATCTGCGCCGCGCACCTGACCAGCCCCAGGGCAAGGAGCCCAAGCGCCGCCTGCAGCGTCCGCAGATCAAGCGCCATCTGCCCGGCCAGCCCACCAACCTGGGAGACCTGCAGTAACACGGGCACTGCGGGTTGGAGTGAAATCGGGCGATTTCTGTGCGCCCGCCCTTGCTTGCCACCCCGGTGCAAGCTGCGGCCCAACGCATCGAACCCATCCCGATTGCACTCCAACCCGGCTGCGCAGAGATCGCAAACACATTCTTAAGCACCGGCACTCGGGCACCATTCTCATTTGAACAGTTGTGCCGAGCGGCCGACCATGTCTAGAATGCGGGCACACTCCCATTCTCCAAGGAAGCTGCCATGCAAGCCCAGTGCCTCTGTGGCGCCGTTCATGTGACTGCGCCCACCTTTCTCCAGGTTCATGTCTGCCATTGCACCATGTGCCAGCGCTGGAATGGAGGCCCGGGCTTCAGTCTCGAAGGCGGTACCGAAGTGGAAGTGAGCGGCCCCGTCACCCGCTACGCCTCGTCGGAATGGGCAGAGCGCGCCTTCTGCAGCCGCTGCGGCACCCACCTGTTCTACCGCCTGGTGGAGAACAATGCGCACTACCTGTCTGCGGGCCTTTTCCAGGACGAAGACGGCTTGCAGCTCACCCAGCAGATCTACATCGACGAGAAGCCCGCCTACTACGCGCTGGCCAATGAAGTGTGCACCCTGACGGGCGCGCAGTTCATGGCCCGGCATGAGGGCGGCGAGGCTTGAGCAGAACATTCAAGGAAGTGCCCCGCTCCCCACAATAGGATCAGTTGCCGCCAAACCTGATCCACAAGCCGCCAGGGCCTTTCCGGAAAACGCCTCCAGCCACCAAAGCCCTACGATCCCGCGCGCACCAGCAGCACCACGGCACGTGCTTCCATGGCGGCGCCCTGCCCCACCGGCCCCATTTTCTCTGCGGTCTTGGCTTTGACGTTGACCTGGGCCTCGTCGATACCCAAGGCCCTGGCGATGCTGGCACGCATGGCGGGAATGTGTGGCGCCAGCTTGGGGGCTTGCGCAATCACCGTGCTGTCGACGTTGTTCACCACCCAGCCCTGCTCGCCCACGCGGCGCATGGCCTCGGTCAGCAACACGGCCGAATTGGCGCCGCAAAAGCGTTCATCCGTGTCCGGAAAGTGTGTACCGATATCACCCAGGCCCGCAGCGCCCACCAGCGCATCGGTAATCGCATGCAGCAGGGCATCGGCATCCGAATGCCCCAGCAAGCCCGCCGTATGTGGAATGGTGACGCCTCCCAGCACCAGATCGCGCCCTGGTACCAGCGCATGAATATCCCAGCCTTCACCAATCCGCATTGCCAACATCACGCACCTTTTTCATTCAAGTTTCAGTTAAATATTCCATGCATGCCCATCCCATGCGGGGCTTGCTTTCGAAGGCCTCATTGCCTGCAGCACGCCCCAGACAACTCAGCAATCAGCCTCCAGCCCTTATTCATCGCGCGCCGCCTTGCCAAAAATGATAGCAATCTGGCTTTCTCCTGCGGCCATGCGCTGTGTCAACAAGGCTTCTGCCAGCGCAAAATCGTCTGGATAGGTGATCTTGAAATTGAAACTGCTGCCCGCCACCAGGCGCGGGTGCAGGCCGGCGGCTTCAATGGCGCTTGCCTCGTCCGTTACATCCTGGCATTGTGCCAAGGCATCCAGCAAGGTGCCAATCCGGAACATCTGCGGCGTCTGCGCCAGCCACTTGTCGACACGCGGCAAGGTCGTGCTGACACGGCTTTGTCCATGCGCGTCAATTTTTGCGGCTTTGAGCGTGTCGGGCAGCGGCAGGGCCAGCAGGCCACCCACGGCATCGCTTGCACATTCCTGCATCAGCTGCTCGATCTGGCCGGGCTTGATGAGGCAACGCGCCGCATCGTGCACCAGAACCCAGTCATGGCGCTGTGCGCCTTGATCGAGCAGGCTGCGCAGGCCGCCCGCCACCGTATCGGCACGCGTGGGCCCTCCACAGGGGCTGATCGCAAAGCCAGCGTGCGCGTAGCGCTGCAGAAAATCATCACCACTGCTCACACCCACCAGCACGCCGGCGAGCGGCTTGACCGCCATGAAGGCAGCCAGGGTATGCAACACCAGGGGCCAGCCCGCCACCTTCTGGTATTGCTTGGGCACGTGGGCCGGACGCGTGGCATCCACCGCTCGCGCGCCCACACCGGCGCAGGGCAGAAAAGCCCAATACCGGGCAATCACGTCACGGCTTGCCTCGTCCAGCGTCTGCGTGGCCGCACCCGTGTCTGCGGGCAATGGCGCAGGCTGCGGAATCGCTGCAGCAGGTGCGGCTGCGGGCACCACAGGGATCAAATCATTGCGGACAGACTGGTTCATGCGTCTATTTTAGAATGGTCCGGACTTTTGATTTGACGCACGGAGCCTGGGAAGGCTCTGCAAAACCCTCACCGGATGGAATGGACGCGGATCGCCCGAGACCGCGCTCAGGCCATGGCAGCGAGGTTTGCAGAGGCCCCCTTGGGCTTTCCGTGCTTTTGTTGTTCTGCTTCCCGCTGCTAGCCCGCTACCAGCGGGCTCAGCTGTTGTGAAGGTAGCCCATTCGCCAAGATGGGTTGTTGATACCATGGATCTCCCCAAACTCACCGCCGGCAAACGCTTCCAGTCCCCGATGCCGCCCGGCAGCGCCGACGCATTGCTGCTGGCGCGCCTGGCCGAGCGCGAAGCCTCGGGCAAGCGTGTCACCGCCATCGTCACGGCCGATGCGAGCGACGCGCATCGCCTGCAGGACGAGGTGGCCTTTTTTGCGCCCGAGCTGCGCACCGCCCTTTTCCCGGATTGGGAAACGCTGCCGTACGACACCTTTTCGCCGCACCAGGATCTGATCAGCGAACGCCTGGCCACGCTGTGGCGCATCAGCCAGGGCGAGGCGGACGTGGTGCTGATCCCCGCCACCACGGCCCTGTACCGCCTGGCGCCGCCATCCTTCCTGGCAAGCTATACCTTCGCCTTCCAGGCCGGGCAGAAGCTCGACGAGGCCAAGCTCAAGGCGCAGCTCACGCTGGCGGGCTACAACCATGTGTCGCAGGTGGTCAGCCATGGTGAATACTCCGTGCGGGGCGGGCTGATCGATCTGTTTCCCATGGGCTCGCTCGTGCCCTACCGGGTCGATCTGTTTGACGACGAGATCGACTCCATCCGCACCTTCGACCCCGATACGCAACGCAGCCTGTACCCGGTCAAGGACGTGCGCCTGCTGCCTGGGCGCGAGTTTCCCATGGATGACGAGGCGCGTGCGCGCTTTCGCAACCGCTGGCGGGAGCTGCTGGAAGGCGACCCGACCAAGAGCCGCATCTACAAGGACATGGGCAACGGCGTGGCCACGGCCGGCATCGAATACTACCTGCCGCTGTTCTTTGACAGCACCGCCACCGTGTTTGATTACCTGGGGGCGCACGCCACCTTGGTGCTGCATGGCGATCTGGAGCCCGCTTTCCAGCGCTTCTGGCAAGACACCAAGGACCGCTACCGGCTGGTGCAGGGTGACCCGGAGCGCCCGGCGCTGCCGCCTGAAACCCTGTTCCTGACCGCAGACCAGTTCTACACCACCGCCAGGGAAACAGCCCAGTTTGCGCTGCGCCCGCAGGTGGAGGATGTGGAGGACGCAGCCGTTTTCCAGAAACTGGAAGACCTGGCCGTGGTGCGTGGCGCCGAAGACCCGCTTGCCAAACTGCAGCGGCACATTGCATCCGGCAAGGCACGCACGCTGCTCCTGGCGGAAAGCGATGGCAGGCGGGAGAGCCTGCTCGATTTCTTCCGTGCGAGCGGCCTGAACCCGCCAGCCTTTGATTCGCTGGCCGAGTTCCAGCAGACCACGGACGAGAAAATCGGCATCGCCACTGCTGCGCTTGCCAAGGGCTTTCGCTGGGCCGAGCAAGGGATCGACTTCGTCACCGAGACCGAACTGTTCGCCGCCACCGGCAGCGCACGCCGCCGCCGCAGGCAGGAACAGGCCAGCGATGTCGAGGCGCTGATCAAGGACCTGTCGGAGCTCAAGGTCGGCGACCCGGTGGTCCATGCCCAGCACGGCATTGGCCGCTACCATGGACTCATCAACATGGATGTGGGCCAGAAGAACCCCGACGGCTCGCCCGCGCTGCAGGAGTTTCTGCACCTCGAATACGCAGACAAGGCGGTGCTGTATGTACCGGTAAGCCAGCTCGCGCAGATCAGCCGCTACACCGGGGTATCGGCAGACGAAGCCCCATTGCACAAACTGGGCAGCGGCCAGTGGGAAAAAGCCCGGCGCAAGGCCGCAGAACAGGTGCGCGACACGGCCGCCGAGCTGCTCAACATCTACGCCCGCCGCGCCGCGCGCGAGGGCCACGCCTTCCGCTACAGCCCGCAGGACTATGAGCAGTTCGCCAACGACTTCGGCTTTGATGAAACCGCCGACCAGCGCGCGGCCATCCACGCGGTGATTCAGGACATGATCTCGCCCCGCCCCATGGACCGGCTGGTGTGCGGCGACGTGGGCTTTGGCAAGACCGAGGTTGCGCTGCGCGCAGCCTTTGTCGCAGTGACCGGCGGCAAGCAGGTCGCACTGCTGGCGCCCACCACCTTGCTGGCCGAGCAGCATTACCAGACACTGGTAGACCGTTTTTCCAAGTGGCCGATCAAGGTGGCGCTGGTGTCGCGCTTCCGCTCAGGCAAGGAAGTCAATGCCACCATCAAGGGGCTGGATGACGGCACGGTCGACATCGTGGTGGGTACGCACAAGCTCCTGTCGGAGAAGACCCAGTTCAAGAACCTGGGCCTGCTCATCATCGACGAAGAGCATCGTTTCGGCGTGCGCCACAAGGAAGCCATGAAGGCCATGCGCGCCGAGGTGGACGTGCTCACGCTCACCGCCACCCCCATTCCGCGCACCATGGGCATGGCGCTCGACGGGCTGCGCGATCTGTCCGTCATTGCCACGGCGCCGCAGCGGCGCCTGGCCATCAAGACCTTTGTGCGCAACGAAGGCACCGGTGTCATCCGCGAAGCCGTGCTGCGCGAATTGAAGCGCGGCGGCCAGGTCTACTTTCTGCACAACGAGGTCGAGACCATCGAGAACCGGCGCCAGAAGCTGGAAGAAATTCTGCCCGAAGCACGCATCGCCGTGGCCCACGGCCAGATGCCCGAGCGCGAGCTCGAACGCGTGATGCGCGACTTCGTCGCCCAGCGCTACAACATCCTGCTGTGCTCGACCATCATCGAGACCGGCATCGACGTGCCCAGCGCCAACACCATCATCATCAGCCGCGCCGACAAGTTTGGCCTGGCCCAGTTGCACCAGTTGCGTGGCCGCGTAGGCCGCAGCTATCACCAGGCCTACGCCTACCTGATGGTGCCGGACATGGAAGGCCTGACCAAGCAGGCGGCGCAGCGGCTCGAAGCCATTCAGCAGATGGAAGAACTGGGCAGCGGCTTCTACCTCGCCATGCATGACCTGGAAATCCGGGGCGCGGGCGAAGTGCTGGGCGACAACCAGAGCGGCAACATGATGGAGATCGGCTACCAGCTGTACAACGAGATGCTGTCCGAAGCCGTGCGCAGCCTGAAAAACGGCAAGGAGCCCGATCTGCTCTCGCCGATGGCCGCCACCACCGACATCAACCTGCACGCCCCGGCCCTGCTGCCCAACGACTACTGCGGCGATGTACACCTGCGCCTGTCGTTCTACAAGAAGCTGGCAACCGCCAAGACGGCCGACCAGATTGACGGCCTGCTCGAAGAAATCGTTGACCGCTTCGGCAAGCTGCCGGCGCAGGCGCAGACCCTCATCGACGTTCACCGCCTGCGGGTGCTGTGCGAGCCGTTTGGCGTGCAGAAGGTCGATGCGGCGCCAGGTGTGATCAACATCAGCTTCCACCCCAACCCGCCCATTGACCCGATGACCATCATCGGCCTGATCCAGAAAAACAAGGCCATCAAGCTGGCTGGCAATGACAAACTGCGCATCGAACGCGCCCTGCCCGAGGTGAAGGACCGCGTGCAGATGGTGCGCGATGTGGTGCGCAGCCTCGGCAAGCCGCTGGCCAACACCCCCAGAACCGAAGGTGCAACGGCGTAGAGGCAGTGCAAAAAATGTAGCAATATGACCGCTGGCGCCCGCCCATTGGGCGCCAGCACTCTTTTATTCATAGCAAATTCTCCCCGGACCCGCTCCGGTGGCATCGATCCTCGTACCGCACCACGGACGGCGCCTCTGGGTAGAATCAGCGCCAGACGCCCGCAGCGCCCAAGCAGCGGCCCCATCCACGAAAGCATCCACCCCCATGACTGCCACGCCCCCGCCCGCCATCGAAATCAAAGGCACGCTTCCCTTCAACAAGCTGGCTGACTACAAGCTGATCGCGTTCGACATGGACTCGACCCTGATCACCATCGAGTGCATCGACGAGATTGCCGACATCACCGGCAAGAAGGCCGAGGTGGCAGCCATCACCGAAGCGGCGATGCGCGGCGAGATCACCGACTACAAGGAAAGCCTGCGCCAGCGCATGGCTCTCCTCAAGGGTGTGCCGATTGCCGACATCGAGCGCGTGCTGCAGGAGCGCCTGCAGCTGACCCCAGGCGCCAAGACCTTGATCGACGCTGCCCATGCAGCCGGTCTCAAGGTGCTGCTGGTATCGGGCGGCTTCACCTTCTTTGCAGACCATGTCAAAGCCCAGTTGGGCATTGATTTTGTGCGCGCCAACATCTTTGAAGTGCAGGATGGCAAGCTCACCGGAGGCCTGGTGGAGCAAAGCTGGGGCGACATCTGCGACGGCGAGGAAAAGCGCCGCACGGTGCTGGGCCTGGCGTCGCTGATGGGCATTGCACCTGCCCAGGTGATTGCCGTGGGCGACGGCAGCAACGACCTGCCGATGATGCGCGAGGTGGGCCTGTCCGTGGCCTACCATGCCAAGCCTCGCGTACGCGCCGAGGCCAAGGTGGCCATCAATCAGGGCGGTCTGGATCAATTGCTGGAAGTGTTTCCATAAACTCCTCCATGTCCAGCCGCAGGCCCAGCTCGCGGCTGAGCAGGTCATGCAGTTGGCGTGGGTCGATGGGCTTGTGCATCAGGGTGGCGCCCATGGTATTGGCCAGTTGCAACCGCCCTGGCGCGGTGTCGCCCGTCAGGATGATGTAGTGCGGCAGGTGCGTCTGCCATGGCGGGTAATGGGCAATCGCTTCGCGCATCGCCATCACCACCATGCTGCCGTCCTCGGTTTTTGACAGGCGCAAGTCGGTCAGCACCACATCGAACGGGCGGCTTGCACTGTCCTGCGCACGCCGCAGCAGGCGCTGCACCTGGCCAACGGTTGCCGCACTCGCCACCTCGCACTGCCACTGCTCCAGCATGCTTGACAGGCCAATGCGCACCAAAGGCTCGTCGTCCACTACCAGCACCCTCATGCCGGCAAGCGGCTCATACCCCGCATTGTCGGCGTCTTCCCACAGGCCCGACACCAGGCCATAGCCACCCGCAGGCGCGGCCTCTGCCATCAACGCAACGCGGAACACCGAGCCCTTGCCCAGCCGCGATGACAGCGACACCTGCACGTTCAGGATGTCCGCCAGCTCCCGCACGATGGCCAGCCCCAGGCCAAGCCCTTTGCCGCCGGGTCCATGGTCCTCACCGACCTGGCGGAACTCCTGAAAGATCAGCTCATGGTGGGTAGGCGCAATTCCCAGGCCTGTATCCCACACTTCAATGCAGCGCTGCAGGCCGCGCTTGCGCACTGCCAGCAGCACGCCACCCTGGTCGGTATAGCGCAGCGCGTTGGAGACCAGATTGCGCAGCAGCATGAAAAGCAGCGACTGGTCGGTGTAGACCCAGTCCTCGCTGTCCCGCACCCGAAAAAGCAGGCCCGCCGCGTCGGCCTGCGGGCCAAACTCCTTCTCCAGGCGGCGCAGAATGCCGGCAATGGCCACCGGCTGGAGCTTGGCGTCCAGCACACCGGCTTCGATGCGCGAGTAGTCCATCAGCGTATCGAGCATCTCGCGGCTTGCGGCGCTGGCCGCGCGCGCGTGCTCCAGCACACTTGCCTGCGGCGGCGTCAGGCCCGAGCCTCGCAGGGTTTCCAGAAACAGGTTGAGTGCCTGCACCGGTTGGCGCAGGTCATGGCTCACACCGGCAAGGACGCGGTTCTTGTCGTGCACCGCATTCTGCGCATGGCGGGCATGGTCGCTCAGGTGCTTTTTGTACGACGCAATGGCATGCGCCAGCTGATCAATCTCATCGCCATGCAGGTCAGGCGCGGTGTGGATACCGCCGAATTCGTCGTCGCGCACTTCGCGTTGCAGGCTGACAATCCGCCGCGACACCGAGGCATCCATATAGATGCCGGCGGCGATCACAATCAGAATCAACGCAGTCACCAGCCAGTTGAGGCGCTCCTGCTGGTTGGCCACGTCGCGCGAGAGCTGGCGGCCTCTCTCATTGAGCTCGCGGCGCAGGTCTGCTGCCACATGGCTGGCCAGCAAGGAGAGCTTGGTGGCAAGAGCCTGGCTGCCCGCCACCAGCGCGTCGGTCTGCATCGCAGCCTCGCCATTGATCGAAGGCTCGAACACCGCGCCGCTCAATTGGCCCACCTTCACCCGAAGCGCTTCGCGCGCGGTGACCAGTTGCGGCCCCAGATCGCGCAGATCGCCACTCGCCACCAGCTCGGTCACCAGCTTGTCCAGCCACAGCATGCGGTCGGTCAGCTCCATCATGTTCAGGCGCCGTTCGCTCTGGCTGTTGCTCTGCCCCACCAGGCGCGCGTAGCTTGCCACCATCTCGCTTTGCTGCATCAACCGGGTGCTGGCAACCAGTTGCTCCATTTCGACGTTTGCCAGGCGCCGCACTTCCTGGTCAGTCCGCTTGAGCCCCCGGATCGCAAATACAAAGACCAGGGCAATGCCCAGTGCGACTACCGTCAGGATGATCAGCAGCCTGGCAGTGACCGAAGGCCTGGCGAGCTTCAAGGAGCGGGACATGCGCCTACGCCCATGAACACCAGACAGGAAAGACACCCTTGCGCGCGGCGGCCCGAAAGCCCCGCTTGGCAACGCCCGCCTTCATAACCTGGCTGTAGAGATTGAAAAACATGGTGATTCGCGCTTCTGTTCATTGGATTGCATTGAAACCCGTCACACCCCGATACCCTTGGACACCAATCGCTCCATCGCTCTGTTATTGAAAGGGCTTGCAAAGACTGCATGGATTCACTCAGTTCTGCCAACGCAGGTTCTCTATCGCAAACACGGGGACCGGGCAGTGCTCCCACATGCCTGTCAGCTCGCGACGGATGAAATTTCGCTCGGGCCGCAGCTGGATGAAGAGATTGACCGCATCCTCCGTGATCTGGCGCTGAGCCTGCCCCAGCTGTTCGTTGCGTTCGGCGTCGCTGCGCGCGGCGCGGACCTTCTCCCAGATTTTCTTGAAGGCGCGGTTGTCATAGTTGAAGTAGTAGCCGTTGCGGGCGTAGATGTTCAGGTCCATGGGCTCGACGTGCATGATGACGGTCATGTCGTAGTCCTTCTGCTTGAATACCTTGTCCAGCCAGGTCGGCCAGTCCATGGTCACGATTTCGACCTGAATACCGATGGCCTCCATCTGCCGGGCCACGATCAGGCTGCCATAGCGCCCATAGTCCGTGGGCGGCAAGGCCAGCTTCAACACCGTACCCGACGCCACCCCGGCTTCACGCAGCAATGCCTTGGCGCGTTCCACGTCATAGGGGTAGCGGTTCACCAGGTTCACGTACGCAGGGTGGAATGGCGAGAAATGCGAACCGATGGGCACAGCCTGGATCAGCGGCCCATAGATGCCATGGTATTCACGGCGGTCGATGGCATGGCTCAGCGCCCGGCGTACACGCACGTCATTGAGCGGCGCACGGGCATTGTTCAGCGCCACGATCTGCTTGCCCTCGACGCCGCGCGAAGTCATCACGTAGTCGGACCGTCCCGCGAAGGCGCCAGTCAGCCGCGTCACGCTGCTCAGCACATCAATGCGGCCTTCGGCAAGCATGCTCTCCGTCTCGAACGAGGTGGTCATGAAAAGGAACTGCGCCTCACGTATCTGCGGTTTCTGGGAGTTCCACCAGGAGTCATTGCGCACCAGGCTCACCGAATGGCCGCGCTTCCACGGCTGCACCCTGTACGGCCCCGTGCCCACCGGTCGTACGGCATTGGTGTCGGCCGTATCGGGATGCACCATGACGGCGCCCGGCAGCGCCAGCGCATAAGGCAACAGACTGTCAGGTGCGGAAAGGTGGATGCGCAGCATCTGTTCATCCACTGCCTCGACCGACGCGACCTTGTCGAACCATTCGAGGTAGGCATTCATGCCCGTCATCTTCATCATGCGCTGCAGGCTGAAGACTGCCGTATCTGCATTGAATGGTTTGCCGTCGTGGTAGAGCACCTGCTTGCGCAGCTCGAAGTCGACCGTCTTCCCATCCTTGCTGACCTGCCACTGCGTTGCCAGCCGAGGCCGCACCTGACCTTCCCCGTCGATGAAGGTCAGGCCTTCGTAGACGTTGGCATAGGTGATCTCGCTGGCAGTCCCTGCGCTGGTCGTGGTGATGTCCAGCGATGGAGGCTCCAGTTGGATGCCGATGCGCAGGCTGTCCGAGCCAGCCCAGGCGGGCAGCAGACCCAGCCAGCACACCAGTCCCAACAACCATGACCGCCATTGCCGCAGCAGGCTGACAAGCTGCTGGCCCAACCCGCCTGCCGGGTGTCTGCGCTCAACTCCAGTGCCTTGCTCTGCCATACTGCATTCCTCCTGCCCACCGCCCGCGCCATCTGCTGCATGAGCTGGCGCTTGTGTCTACTTGATCGGCATGGCCGGCAGAACGCCACTGCGCTGCGCGTTCAACACGGCCTGGGTACGGGTTTCAGCGCCAAAATGCTTCAACACCGATGCCACCTGGTTGCGGATGGTGTGCTCGCTCAGGCCAAACTGCCTGGCAATTGCCTTGTTGCTATAACCCTTGGCCAGCATCTTGAGCACTTCGTACTGGCGCACCGGTAGTTCGCTCTCTCCTTGCGCCAGCGGTGGCACGGTACAGAGGTTCACGGGTTTGCTGCGGCTGACTGGCTCCATTCCCGGGCTCCTGCGCAACCAGTGCTGAACCTGGGCGCATATCGCATCGGGTTGCATGGATTTGGACATGAAGCCTGACGCCCCCTGGCGCACTGCGTCCTTCATCAGCTCCGGATGGTCATGGCCGGAGAGCATCACCACGAAGGCACGCGGCCAGCGCTTGCGCACATGGTCAATGCCGGCCAGTCCATCGCAGCCGGGCATGCTGATGTCCAGCAACACCAGATCTGCCCAACACTGCAGCGCAACCGCCTCCTCCACGGAACTCGCCTCATGAATATGGGCCTGCACCATGTCGCTGGTCGACAGCATCATTCGCAGCCCCTTGCGGAACATGGGGTGGTCATCAACCAGCACAACCGATGGCAATGGAAGCGTCATGTTCACCCCTCGTCTTTCTCTTTTGATAATTTTTGGTGCAAACGCATACATGTCGTTACCTTACATCCAAACCAATCCGTAACCAATAGTTCATTTGTACTAATTCCGATACAGCAATGACTTTGCCATCAATTTGCCCAACTATGAAAATTAACAAGCAATTGATAAATATATAAAAAACAATCAAATTGAACCATCGACCCGACGCGGCTTAATCGATTTTTCCCGCCGCAGCCTAGTACATCTGAACTATTTACGATTGTTCACCAAAAAATGACGATGCAGCCATGCGAAGGCATTGCTGCAATGCAGTCAGTGCACTCGCACTTCCATCCGCCTGGCCTGCAGCAGGCGGATCCACCAATGCGAGGACGACATGAAAAAAACCACCACCTATCTGGCCGTTGGCTTGCTGACGGCGACCGCCCAGGTCCATGCACAGGGCTGGCTCGGCGAATCCGTGCCATGGCAGTTCCAGACCAGTGCCGACCGTGCCAACCGTGCCTTGGTCAACGATCTGGTAGAGAAGAAAAAAGGCGGCTACTACGACGCCTTCAAAAGCACCTACATCACCAACATCGAGCGGCAGGTCAACTGCAATTTCCAGCCCACCTCGGCTGGCAACAGCAGCGCTGCCGACCAGGCCAACAACGTGGCATCGCCAGTGACCAATGCCTCGTCGGGCACCAGTGCCAGCAGCACCGGCAGCTCCAGCGAGAGCCGCGACAACCTCGGCCGCGGCGGGGTTTCCAACAACAGCCAGAGCAACACGGGGCCCATCACCAGCGGCGTGCAGGGCAGCCCCTCGACCACTACCACGGCGCCCATCAACAGCGATCGCTCCAATGGCCAGCAGGACATGCAGGTCGCGCAGAACAACAGCGGCAACCAGACCACGAACGTGAACGGCAGCTCCGCCTGCCAGTTCAGCTCCAGCGGTGCCATCAACTAAGCGCGGCGGAGGACACCATGCTCACACTCACCAAGCACACAGGTCCCGCACTGCAGGCGGGGCGCAGCAAAGTCCTGCCCCTGTCCACCCTGGCGTCCGCCTTGCTGTTGGGCGGCTGCGCGCTGCCTACCTACCAGCAGGTGCAGATGGCCGAAGGGGAAGCCGCTGTCATGCAAGGCCCCGGACCGCGCCACAACGGCACTCCGCTCGACGGCGTGCTGGCCTGCATGTCGCACCGCATCGTCGCGCAGCAGGGCGGAAAGGCCCCCCTGTCCGTGGCCGTCGGCGACATCAAGGACTACACCGGCAAGTACTCGCAGGGCGATGGCAATGTCGTCACCCAGGGCGGCGCACTGATGGTCTACTCGGCGCTGGGCAAGCTCGGCGGCGCGATTGACGTGCGGGAGCGCTTCGACACCCGCGTGGCCGAGCTGGAGCTGGCCTACACCGACCGGCGCCAACTGGGAGACGGCAACTCGCATGCCCTTGCTGACGACAAGGGCCAGCGCGCCGTGCCCTGGCTTCCGTACTACGGTGGCTCCATCCTCAAGTCCGACTACTACATCATCGGCGGCCTGACCGAGGTGAACTACAACATCCAGTCCGGCGGCATCGAGGCACAGGTCAACCAGATCGGTCCACGGTACCGGGTCTTCACCATGAATGTGGGTGCGGACCTGCGCATTGTCGAGACCCGAACCCTGCGTGTGGTGCGTGCCGTCAGCCTGCAAAAGCAGATCGTGGGCCGGGAAATCGGTGCCGGCATCTTCCGCTTCTTCGGCAGCAACCTGTTCGACATCAACGCCGGCAGCAAGGATCTGGAGCCCGTGCAGTTGGGCGTGCGCACCACGCTGGAGCAAGGCGTGATCGAGCTCATCAGCACCATCACCCAGACACCGGCAGCACCCTGCATGGAAAAACCAGGTACCGCCGAGCAGGCGAAGGCAACCGCCGCAGCACCGGAAGAACCTCCTCCCCCCTCTACCCCGGCCCAGCCCACCACAGTTGCTCCGCAAGCCGCAGTGGCCACCGAGCCGCTGCAGGAAAGCACCGCCGCTGCACTCACTGCACTGGATGTGGTTTTCGAGGAGAACTCCAACCGCATTGCACAGCAATCGGCTACTGCGGCTGAAACCGTCTCCACGCGCCTGCGTGCCGGCCAGGGCGTGCGCATCGCCTTGCTCGCCCGCGAGCGCGAAGCCGACCAGAACCCCACCCGCCGCGACGAATTGACCGACGCGCGCATTCAGGCCTTTCGCGGCCTGCTGTCACAGCATGGCGTACCGCCCGATCAGATCCGTGTCACCTGGCGGCCATCCCCAGGCGACAACACCGTGCATCGCTACGGCGCCGGCTACCGGCTGCTGACAAAGCTGCAGGTAACACCCTGAGGCTTCACCGCATGTGGACTGGTATCAAAAACATAGCTGATAGCGCCCAGGTCAAAAGCGCTTGAGGCCAATTTCATCCCTTTTTCAAGAGTTCCTCCCCCGCCACGCTCCATTTTTCCAAGGAGAGCACCATGTCACGTCACACCACATCCCCATCACGCCGCCTTCCACGGCACCATCTGGCGCCCCTGGCCGCAGCCGTGGCCCTGCTGAGTGCTGCCCTCGGAGCGCAGGCACAGATCATCAGTGCTGGCCCGCCCTCGGTCATCGGGCCCACGCCATCACAAAGCAGCAGTGGCCCCATCACTGCAAATGGCGGTGCAAACCTGGTTCTCGGTACTCTGGACCCGGTAACCACCAACAACAGCAACAACAGCATTGGCGCCAGCGCTCACGGCAATGAGCACCAGTTGGCCCCTGGAGCCACAGAAGCGCTCTCCATCACCAGCCAGGCCGGAGCGGTGAACCCCGTTGTAGCCGCAACCCAGTTGGTCACAGGCGCGGTCACTGCCAATACCACCAACTCAACCATCGGCATCGACACCACCGGCGCTGTGAATGCGCTGGCCAATGCGGGCAGCCGCATCGGCGCCACGGCCAATGTCAGCGGCAACGAGGTGTCCTCTCAGGCCACAGGCAATTCCGACGTCGCAACCATGGCCATCAGCGCCCCAACCCTGGTGCTGGCCACGCCTGCGATTGCCGGCTCCGCACAAACAGCGGCAAGCAACATATCGGCCAACACTGCGGTGCGACTGCTGGGCGCAAGCATTCAGCCCCGCAGCGGCAGCTGGACGGATCTGACGATCAACGTCTCCGGCAACGCGGCAGACACCAACGCCACGGCCAACCAATCCAAAGCCGGCATCAGCGTCACCGCACCGGCAGATCTGACCATCTCCGCCAGCGGCGCGCTCATCAGCGGCGCGACCCAGCAGCAGGCCGGCACCACCAGAGCCATCAGCACCGTAGACACGCTCGGCACCCTGATCCAGGGCACCCTCATCTCGCCCAGCCCCTCGGACAGCAGTTTCAACACCAGCGGCAACCAGGCCACGGCATCGGCACAGGGCAACCAGCAAAGCAACCAGATTGCGGTAGCTGCAGGCTCCGTCCAGCTTGATGGCACACTGCCTGCGTTTGCCAACACGATCCAGACAGCCAGCGGCAGCACCCAGGCGCAGAGCGTCGTAGGGACGCTGGGCGTCAGCAACGGGTCTACCAATTCATCGGGCAACCAATACATCGTCAACGGCAATACCGCAGGCTCCAGCGCCAGCGGCAATGCAGGAAGCACTGGTGTTTCCGTGCTGGCAGACAGCAACATCTCAGGCCCTGCGGCCATGGGCCCCGAAGCCATTGTGACTGTGGGTAACACCCAGACCTTTGCGGGCACGGGGGTCAGCGCTCTCACCAAGGTCACACTGCTGGGCTCCTCCATGGCTCCATCGCCGCTTGGCAACTCCAGCGGCGACACCCAGACCATTTCAGGGAACAAGGTCTACGCCTCTGCCCAGGGCTCGGATGCCACCAATACCGCCACCCTGCAAGCCAGCAGCGGCATCGACAATACCGGCGCTGCAATGACCAACCTGCAAAACCACGTAAGTGGCAATGTCAGCGCCACCACCGAGGTGACAGCACTGGGCAGCCGGGCGCTCTTCTCCCAGGATGGAAGCCAGACGGTGACCGGCAACAGCCTGCAGGCCACGGCGCAAAGCACCCGGGCAAGCAATGCAGTCTCCATTACAGGCGGTGCGCTCGACTTCACCCCTGCAGCCATTGTCAATACCCAGACGCATACAGCGGGCAACACCAGCGCCACCGTGGATGTGGCGCAGTTGGGCAGCGTCCGCACCACGCTGGGCCCCTTGCCCATCAACACCTTCACCCGGGACCAGCAAACGGTGAGCGGCAACACCCTCACCGCCGTCGCCAGCAGCCAGACCGCCAGCAACCAGGCAGCGATCAGCGGCAGCAGCCTGGACAACGCGGGCGCGCTCATCGCCAACGCGCAGACCCATGTCTCGGGCAATGTCAGCGCCACGGTGGCCAACCTCAACCAGGTCAGCCCTGCCCCAACACCAAGCCCCATCATGACAATGGTGGGCGTTGGCGCACTGTCCTTGTCTGGCGGGCAAAGCGTCGTATCGGGCAACAACGCCAGCGCCGATGCCAACATCAACCTCGCGGCCAACAGTGCTGCACTGAAAAGTGACACCAGCATGAACGGCGCTGGCAGCGGTGCCATCCTGGGCAACGTGCAGGATGCGCAAGGCGGTAATGCAAGCTCGCTGGTACAGGTCGATTTCGGGGTGTCGGGCCTGCGCTCGGGCGGGCATGAGGCTATCGTCTCGGACAACAGCGCCAGTGCCAGCGCCAGCCAGAACCAGGCCATCAATGCCATCAGCCTGAAGGCCGGGACCAATCTGGTGGCGCCCACCCTTCAGTTGGGCAGTGACCAGAAGGCCGCTGGCAATACCAGCGCCACGGTCACCACCAACCTGCTGACCGGCACGGGCGCGGGCAACAGTGGAGCCACGACCGTCAGCGACAACCAGGCAAGCACCAGCGCACGCGCCAATGTTGCCAACAACGTACTCGCTCTTGACTCGGTCACCGCCAGCGGCGGCCTTGCAGGCGTGCTGTCGAACGTGCAGGCCAATGGTGGCCAGGTCAATGCCAACACCACCATGACAATCGGAGTGCAGGGCGCCCTCGACACGGGAGCCGTCACCGTCTCCGGCAACGCGGTCGATGCGCTGGGAGCAGGCAATGCCGCGCTCAACAGCATCAACGCTGCGGCAGGCACCGCCTTCAACGGCAACAGTGCCAACCTGTTGAACACGCAGACCAACAACGGCGCCATCACCGCCACTGCCGCGCTGAACGCTCCCGCAGGCCAGCCCATGGTGAGCGGCGGTGCCAGTGGCTCCAATCTGCTGAACAACACGGTCACAGCCACGGCCTATGGCAACAATGCGGTCAACCAGATCAACATTGTCGCCCTGCCCGGCCAATTGGTCGCCAGCACCAACCTGACCTCGACGCAGATCAACACCGGTGCGGTGACCGCCACTGCCGGTGGAAATATCAGCAGCGGCGGTGTGTCGACTGGCAACAATATCTCCGGCAACCGCATCAGCGCCGTGGCCGTGGGCAACAACTCGGTGTCGTCCATGACACTGGGCGTGAAATAAGCGGCACCCTCACTGCCGCCCGGGCGGACGCATCGTCCCTCGCCGTCCGCCCTTTTGCCCACCACCGGTGGGCTCTTTTGCTTCTGCCTTGCTCAGGGCAGCCCGTGATTTTGCACGGCGTCCGAAGCAGCGCAGAAGCACCATGCCCTACAATCAGCTTCAGCTTGCGCTACCCAGAACGAATAACCAAAGCGCAGCCTCCTGGCCACTGTTTCTGCTTGCAACGCGCAGCTTGATATCCGCAGTGGTAGCCCTCATCTCTCCAGGGTCGGCATGACACTGCATTCGCAGGCTGTCACCTGCCTTTGGCTGTTTTTCTTGAATGGGACACTTGTGAATTCTTCGTTTCGTACATCCGCCTCCGTGATCGCTTTGACCGTTGCTGGCCTGGTGCTGCCAGGGCTGGCCCATGCCAAGCGCATGGGTGGCGGTTTCAAATCGCGCCCTGCGGCTACGCAGAAGGCCGCGCCTGCGCCTGCAGCCACGCCCGCTGCCAATACAGCAACCAAGGCTGCGCCCGCCCCTGCTGCACAAACACCCGCCGCTACCAATTCTGCAGCAGCAGCGACGCCAGCCGCTCCTGCCGCTGCCGCCCGCCCCAGCATGATGGGCACCATGGGCGCCGCAGCCGTGGGCGCTGTTGCAGGCACCATGGCAGGCAGTGCCATGGCCGGTGCCATGGGTGGCGATAAGGCCAAGGAAGAGGCCGCCGCCAAGCAAGCCGAAGCCAAGAAGGCAGAAGCCGAGGCAGCCGACTTGCAGAAGAAAGCCGACGAAGCCAAGGCCAAGGCAGAAGCCGCACGCGCTGCTGCCAAGTAAGCAGCCCGCTCGGGCTGTGCAGCCCGGTGGTTCAAAAAAAGCCCGCAATGCGGGCTTTTTTCTCGTTATGGGGCGAGAAAAGAACCCGGTCCCCCGTGCGGTGCGGTAGCTTCCAAGGTGCTACCAGCAACCGCTCAACGCTTTGGCTCAGGCAATTGCTCGGCCAGCGCTGCGCGCAAGGGCCGCAGCAGCTCGCCCAGGCCGTTGTGGTCGATTTCATGCATCAGCGCCAGCAGCCTGCCCAGATCGCCCTTGGGAAAGCCTTCGCGGGCAAACCAGTTCAGATAGTTGCCGGGCAAATCAGCAATCGCGCGGCCCTGGTACTTGCCAAAAGGCATGGTGGTGGTCAGCAGGCGCAGCAACTGTGCAGGATCGGAGCCTAAGGCATTGGCAGAGGTCATGGCAGCAAGCATAGCGGAGCGAAACTGCGTCAATATCATATAAAAACATTAATCCTTATAACCAAATCTCTTTATATTCTTTGGACGAGGCTTTTTTTGCCGCTAGACTTGGCACCCATCTTGGTTCAGTCCCATCAAGAAAGACTTCATGTGTTGCCGGGGCTGGTCTTTTTACTATTGCAAAACACCATGTTCAAAAAAACGCTTTCCGTTCTCGCCATCGCGGCTCTGGCCGTGTCTGCCCACGCTGCCGACGTGGTTCTGAAAGTGGCTGCGACGCCCGTGCCGCACGCCGAAATTCTGAATTTCGTCAAACCCAAGCTCAAGGCTGAGGGCGTGGACCTGCAGGTCAAGGAGTTCAGCGACTATGTGCAGCCCAACGCCGCCGTCGAAGACAAGCAGCTCGATGCCAACTTCTTCCAGCACCAGCCTTACCTCGACAGCTACAACAAGGACCGCAAGAGCAGCATCGTGGCCGTCCCCAATGGCAAGGTGCACGTGGAGCCCTTTGGCGCCTACTCCAGCAAGATCAAGAACATCAAGGATCTGAAGGACGGCGCAACCGTTGCCATCCCTAATGATCCCTCCAATGGCGGCCGCGCCCTGCTGCTGCTGCAAAAGCATGGCCTGATCGAGCTCAAGGACGCCACCAAGCTGACCTCCACCCCGCTGGACATCGCCAAGAACCCCAAGAAGCTGAAGTTCAAGGAACTGGAAGCGCCCCTCCTGCCACGCGCACTGGCAGACGTGGATGTGGCCCTGATCAATACCAACTACGCCATTGAGGCCAAGCTGAACCCGACCAAGGACGCGCTGTTCATCGAAAGCTCGGACTCGCCCTACACCAACATCGTTGCCGCCCGTGCCGATCGCGCCAACGACGAAGCCATCGCCAAGCTGACCCGCGCCCTGCACAGCGAAGAGGTGAAGAAATTCATCCTGGAAAAGTACAAGGGCGCCGTCGTTCCTGCCAACTGAACTGACGCCAGCATCTGCTTGCGGCGACAAACCTATGACCCCGACAAGGATTTAGCTGCCGTTAACAATGCTTGCATTGACCGCTGATTACAAAAGGCACTCATTGAGAGTGCCTTTTGTCTTGGTGGCTCCTGTAACATGAAGGGTCTGCGAAGGGCGATGGCCCCATTGCACCCCGATTCCGCGATTTCTCCCTCTGTATGTCCAAACTCATCGTGCACGGCGGCACACCCTTGCAGGGCCGCATCATTCCCTCGTCCAACAAAAACGCCGTGCTGCCCGTGCTATGCGCCACCCTGCTGACCAGCGAGCCGCTGACCCTGCATGGCGTGCCTGACATCACCGACGTGCGCAAGATTCTCGATATCTTCGAGAAGCTCGGCTCCAGCGTTGACATGGACTACCAGACGGGTGAGCTGAAGCTGCACCACCGCGACACACATTTCGACGCCTGCAAGCACCACCTGCCCGAAGAGATGCGCTCGTCCATCATGCTGGTGCCGCCGCTGCTGGCCCGCTTTGGCGTGGCGCGGCTGGAGGACAACGTCAAGGGCTGCACCCTGGGCGTGCGCGAGATCGATCCGCATATCGAGGTCTTCCGCCGCTTTGGCGGGCGCGTGGAACACGGCGAAGGCTCGCTGATCGTGCGTGCCGACGAGAAACTGCACGCTACCCAGCACTGGCTGGATTACGCCTCCGTCACCACCACCGAGAACTTCGTGCTGTGCGCAGCCACGGCCCAGGGCACCTCAGTGCTGACCAATGCAGCCTGCGAGCCGCATGTGCAGGAGTTCTGCCGCTTCATGGCCATGCTGGGCGCGCAGATCGAAGGCATCGGCACTTCGCGTCTGACGGTGCATGGCGTGCAGAAGCTGGGCGGCGGCGATTTCCACTTCGAGGAAGACTTTCACGAAATCACCACCTTCCTGGCGCTCGGCGCCATCACCGGTGGTGACGTGCAGGTACGCAACCGCACGCCTGATAACTTTCCGCTGATCGACCGCACCTTTGCCAAGTTCGGCGTGCAGATCGAACACAAGGATGGCTGGTCGCGTGCCATCCGCACCGGCCCGCTGAAAGTCGAGACGCCCTTCACCCGCAATGTACTCACCAAGGTCGAAGCGGCTCCCTGGCCTTACTTCCCGGTCGACCTGCTGCCGATCTTCATCGCCCTGGGCGTGCGCGCCGAAGGCAATGCCATGTTCTGGAACAAGGTGTACGACGGCGCTCTGGGCTGGACGGGTGAACTGTCCAAGTTTGGCGCCCACGTCTTCTCGTCCGACCCGCACCGTATCGTGACCCTGGGCGGCAACCCGCTGAGCCCCGCCGTGGTCGAGAGCCCCTACATCATCCGCGTGGCCATCGCCCTGTTCATGGTGGCCGCCAGCATCCCCGGCCGCTCCGAGATTCGCAACGCCGCCCCCATCAAACGCGCGCATCCTCGCTTTGTTGAAAACCTGCAAAGCCTGGGCGCCAAGGTGGAATGGGCTGGCGAAAACTAAAGCTACACTTTAGATAGCAAAAAGCGCTTTCTGCATCTGCGGCAAGCGCTTTTTTATTACCCGTTTCAGCCAAGAAACGCCGTCAGACAACCGCCTGCGTATCTCTTGCGGCCTTCTGCGGCACGGGCGCTGTGGCAGGTGCTGGCCTTGAGGTGAGCGCGCTGCCCATGGCCGCCACCATGATGGCGCCGATGGCCGACCACTGGACCGGGCTCAGATGTTCCCCGAGCACCAGCATACCGGCAATCGCCGCAATGGCAGGTTCTGTGGCCAGCATGGTCGAGAACGTACCGGGCGACAGCCGCTTCAAGGCAAACATTTCGAGCGAATACGGGACCGCACTCGACACGGCGGCCACAGCCAGCCCGTAGAGCAGGATCGAAGGGCTCAGAAGCTCGGCGCCCGCCTCGGCAATGCCAAACGGCACCACCACGAACGCAGCGGCCAACAGCCCCAGCGACACCACCATGCCGCCATGCATATGGCCAGCCCGCTTGCCCAGCACGATGTAGCCGGCCCAGCAGGCGGCAGCAATGCCGGCATACAGCAGGCCCAGCGGATCGAGATGCCCCACCTGCACGCCGAACATCGGCAGAATCAGCAGCATGAACAGACCCGTGGCCGCCAGCCCCAGCCAGAAAAAGTCCAGCCAGCGCCGCGATGTGAGCACGGCCACGGACAGCGGGCCGATGAACTCGATTGCCACCGTCACCCCGAAGGGCAGGCGCTTGATCGCCATGTAGAACAGCAGGTTCATCAAACCCAGCACAGCGCCGAAGATGGCAATCTGCCGCAGATTGGCACGGCTTGGCCCAAAACGCCATGGGCGCCAGATGGCCAGCAGCAGCAATGCCGAAAAGCCCACCCGCAGCGCCGTGGTGCCCTGCGCACCAACGACAGGAAACAAGTGCTTGGCAAAGCTGGTGCCCAGACACAGAGATGTGACCGAAGCCAGGACCGCCACCGATGGCAGCACGCGCTGCCCCAAGGAATTTTGCATGGACGAGATAATATTGCGAAGCTGCCAAGTAAATTGCGCAAAATTGCACTGCAACATGCAACTTCCACTCTGTCCGCCATGGCAATGTGAGCCTCGCCGATGAAAGCCGATCTCGACCCCTTTGACTGGGCCATTCTGGCCATTCTGCAAAGGAACAACCTCACCCCGCAACGCGAAATTGCCGAACGGGTGCATCTGTCGCCCGCCGCCGTGCAGCGGCGCATTCGTCGCCTGCAGGACAGTGGGGTGATCGCGGCCAATACCGCCCAGCTCAACCCCGAAGCCGTCGGCCGGCCACTGACGATTCTGATCGAGGTGCAGCTGGTCAATGAGCTCGATGCACTGACCGCCGGATTTCGTACCCGCGTGGCGGCCGAGCCCGCCGTGCAGCAGTGCTACAGCACCACAGGGCACACGGATTACCTGCTCGTCGTCACGGCCGCCGACATGCAGGAGTACCAGGCCATCACCCAGCGACTGTTCGGCGGCGACCAGAACATCCAGCGCTTCACGACCTCCATCGCCCTGGCTACTCTCAAGCGCAGCCTGCAGATGCCATTGCCAGGCTGAACAAACCGTGTCCGCATCGGAGTCTGAATTCGCTATTCAAAATATAGCAATCCGTATTCACCGGCTGCACGGAATGGCCTGATCCATTGGTATATCTGCAGACTTTGGGCGTCCGTTTTAGGTCCATTTGGCAGCTTTCGCCCGCACTCTACCGAGCATTGCATTTGGCCTTCTCACCACCATCTACTTGCTATCTGTAGCAGGCGGGCAGAAGCCTCCTGCGCTCTCTTCAAGAGGACGCACCATGCAAGACAACCACCCCACCATCATCCTCAGCGCCCAGGCCCTGGACCAACGCCTGCCGGGCATCGATCCGTTCATCTTCGGCATGTACCACCAGGACCGCTATCCCGCAGGCAATGGCCAGTTGGGTCCCGGGCAGGAGTTGCTGCAAGGCCGCGAGATCGGCATGGACTTCAGCGGCAAGGACGGCTTCAGCATGTACCACGGCGAGCAGGTGCCGGGTTTTCCTGCGCACCCGCACCGGGGGTTTGAAACCGTCACCATCGTGCGCAAGGGTCTGGTGGACCATGCAGACTCCCTGGGTGCCACAGCCCGCTATGGCGAAGGTGATGTGCAGTGGCTCACCACCGGCTCGGGCGTGCAGCATGGAGAGATGTTTCCCCTGGTGCACGAGGACAAGGACAACACGCTCGATCTGTTTCAGATCTGGCTGAACCTGCCCGCCAAGAACAAGATGGCGCCGCCCGATTTCACCATGTTCTGGGCGCATGACATTCCGCATGTGCGGCAATCCGATGCCCAGGGCCACCAAAGCGAGGTGGAAGTGATTGCGGGCGATTACGTACCCGTTCATTCAGGCGCTGGCGACAGACCGACGCTGGCAAGGGCGCTGGTACCGCCCACCCATTCCTGGGCCAGCGAGCCGGGGGCTGATGTGGCGATCTGGATCATCCGCCTGGAGCCCGGTGCCAGCCTGGTGCTGCCCGCCGCCAGCAGCCAGGCGCGCCGCGCACTCTATCTGACAACAGGCTCCACCCTGACGGTGGACGGCCAGCGCTTTCACCAGCCGGTGATGGTGGAAGTGCTGCCCGATCACCCTGCGCCGCTGCGCAACGACGGCAACGAGGTGGTCGAAGTGCTGATGCTGCAAGGCAAGCCCATTGGCGAGCCCGTGGCATCTCACGGCCCGATTGTGATGAACACCCAGCAAGAGGTCATTCAGGCGGTGCATGATTTTCAGCGCACCCAGTTTGGCGGCTGGCCCTGGCCCAGCCATGCCCATACCCATGGCACCAGGGGCCGGTTTGCCCAGCATCCCGATGGCCGGGTGGAAACGCCGCAGGCCTGAGCTGCCGCTACTCGAAGAAATGCCGCAAAAGCAGAACCCGCCAATGGCGGGTTCTCTTCGTATTAGTCAGTGCATGGCACCCATCCTGGGTGGAAATTGATATTCATCAAGATCGTAAATTACGCAGCGATCTGATCCAGCCCGCCATACACCCACCAAGCCAGGGTCAGCATCATCACGCCGGTCAGTCCGTCAAGAATGCGCCAGGAAAGCGGATTGGCAAACAGCTTCTGCATGCGCTTGCCCGCATGTGCCAGGGTGACGAACCAGGTGAGGCTGGCACAGGCTGCGCCCAGCACAAACACCCATTTGAGCATGCCGTCCTGGCGGGCGCCGATGGAGCCGACCAGCACGACCGTATCCAGGTATACGTGCGGGTTGAACAAGGTGATGACCACCAGCGCGCCCAGCACGCTCCAGAGGCTGCGACGGGCGGCGGCGGTGGTCTTCTCGGCAGCGTCGCCATCGGCGCTCGCGCCCAAAGAAGCATCAGGCGCCGTCACCATGCGCCACAGCGCCATCAGGCCGTAGGCGAGTAGAAAGATCGCGCCGCCCAGCGTGAGGTAATAGGCCAGCCTGGGCGAATCGCCCAGCACCTGCGCCATGCCAGCCACACCGATACCGATCAGCAGGGCATCGGCCAGCACGCACCAGGCCACGCAGGCTCGGATGTGCTGCCCATTGACGGCCTGGCGCAGCACATACAGGTTCTGCGCGCCGATCGACACGATGAGGGACAGGCAGACGGTAAAGCCTGCCAGCCAGGTAGAAGTCATTGTTGTAGTCCACATAGGCGGTGATTGTGCGCCGCCGCAATAATTAAGTAAAATTAAATAATCTGAATCATATGAAGCAATGCTAAATGCTGGACTACCTGGGATTGGCCGCTCTTGCCGCCGTGGTGCGCGAAGGCAGCTTTGAGCGCGCCGCCAAGAAATTGCATGTCACGCCTTCGGCGGTGTCGCAGCGCGTCAAGCAGCTCGAAGAGCGCACCGGCCAGGTGCTGGTGCAGCGCGGGAACCCTTGCACCGGCACCGAGGCGGGTCGGCGCCTGTGCCTGCATCTGGAGCAGGTGGCACTGCTGGAAAACGAGCTGCGCCGCAGCAACCCCGATCTGCTGCCCGAGGCGCCGGTGGCACCCACGCTCAAGCTGGCGGTGAACGCGGATTCGCTCTCCACCTGGTTCATGGACGCCATGGCCGAATTCACAGCGGGCGGCAATGAGCTGCTTGATCTGCGCATCGACGACCAGGACCACACGGCGCAGGCCCTGCGCGAGGGCGCCGTGATTGGCGCGGTCACCGGCACCAGCAGCCAGATCCCCGGCTGCAATAGCTGGCCACTGGGAACCATGCGCTATGTTGCCGCTGCCAGCCCTGGCTTTGTAGCGCGCTACTTTGCGAACGGGGTGACCGCAGAGGCGCTGGCCCGTGCACCGATCATGACGTTCGACCGCAAGGACCGCCTGCAGGACCAGTGGATGCAGGCCAACGGTCTGGCCTCGCGCAACAGCGGTCCACGCCATTTCCTGCCGTCCAACTACGGCTACGTGCGCGCCTGCGAGATCGGCATGGGCTGGGGCATGCACCCGGAGGTGCTGATTGACGAGCAGTTGGCGCGCGGCCGCCTCGTGCCCTTGATTGCGGGCACGCCGCTGGACGTGCCCCTGTTCTGGGCCTTGCCGCGCAGCGCGCAAACCAGCCTTGGGCGGCTGACCGACTGCGTCATGCGGGCGGCGGCAGAGGTGCTGACGCCCGCTTGAACAGCAGCCGCAGTATCGAAACTGTAGCAACTATGCCGCACTACCTTTGACCGCCTGACGCAAAATTCTGGTAAACCGCGGCAAGCACTCCTATCATTGCGGAAATAAAAACATCCACATCCTTGAGGGGCAGCGCCAGGCTGAGCGCGAGAAGGATGCCGCCCTCCACTGCGGCATGCCCAGCGGCCCCTGCAACACACTGCATGCCATGGCCTTATCCACCGATTTCACGCCTCTATCACTGGCCGTGCTGCCCCGCCGCAAGCGCAGCCTGCTCAAGCGCCTGCTGAGGCTTTTCGTGATTGCCTTGGTACTGCTGGCAATTGCAGGCGCCGCCGCCTGGTGGCAGTTGACCTACCCCGGCGTCAAAGCCCGTACCCTGCCCGCAACGGCGCAATCGCTGCGTGGCTCTGGGGGCGCCTCGGCGGAACGCCTGCAAGCCCATGTCAGAGCGCTGAGCGAGAACTTTCCCGGCCGCAGCTTTGACCAGCCCGCACAGCTCGATCTGGCGTCCAACTACATCCACGCCCAATTGCAAGCCCTGGGCGCCGCGCCTTCTCGCCAGCCCGTACGGGTGGATGGACAAGCGCACTACCACAATATCGTTGTGCGCCTCGGCCCCAAAAAAGGCGAGGCAGGGGGCGATGCGCCGCTGCTGGTGATTGGCGCGCATTACGACGCAGTGCGCACCAACGGTGTCGCAGCAGACTCTGCCCCAGATGCCCACAGCCACACGCCCGGTGCAGACGACAATGCAAGCGGCGTAGCGGGGTTGCTGGAACTCGCTCGCCTGTTGGTCGCCCACCCACCCCGGCAACCTGTGGAGCTGGTGGCATACACCTTGGAAGAACCACCCCAGTTCCGCACTCCGCAAATGGGCAGCTACCAGCATGCAGCTGCATTGGCCAACGCCAGGCAGCCGCTGCGCATGATGCTGTCGCTGGAAATGATTGGCTACTTTGACGACCGACCTGCCAGCCAGCACTATCCGGTGCCTGGCATGACAGCCATCTACCCCAGCGCAGGCAATTTTCTGGCGCTGATCGGGCAGTTGAGCCACTTTGCAGCAACGCGCGAAACCTATGCCCAAATGCTGGGTGGCGCACAGATCGACGCCGCCGACACCGCGCCGCTGCCCGTGCGCGCACTCAGCGCGCCTGCGTCGCTGCGCGGCATCGATTACTCCGACCACCAGAATTATTGGCGCCTTGGCTACCCCGCACTGATGGTGACGGACACCTCGTTCATGCGCAACCCGCATTACCACCGCAGCACGGACACCTGGGACAAACTCGATTACCGCCGCATGGCACAGGCGGTGAACGCCGTGCTGGCCGTGGCCCTGGCCGAACCGGCAGACCCCGGCCAGGGCGTCGTGCCCCGGGCCGGTGATTTTTTACGCTAAATTGCATAGCTTGGGCAAAGCAGGCCCGCGCACAGGAACGGCATGGAGCGCACCACCTGCCATGCATTGGACAGCAATGGAATTTTCTGCAGAACAGGCACCATGATTGAGGTACAGAACCTGATCGTTGACTACCCCGGCCACCGGGCATTGCATGGCATCAGCCTGCAGATTGCCGCGGGGACGGTCACGGCGCTCGTCGGCCCCAACGGCGCGGGCAAATCCACCTTGTTACGCTGCATGGCCGGGCTGGAATCACCGCTCGCTGGCAGCGTGCATGTGGCTGAAGTGGATGTGCAGGAAAATCCGCGCCGCGCCCACCAGCACATGGGCTATCTGTCCGATTTCTTCGGCCTGTACGAGGCCTTGTCTGTTGCCCAATGCCTGCAGTACGCGGCAGAAAGCCAGGGACTGAGCCGCCAGGCCGCCGCCCAGCGCGTGCAGGCCGTGGCCCGCCAGTTGGCACTGACCGACAAGCTCGGCAATGCAGCGCGCAACCTCTCTCGCGGCCAGCGCCAGCGGGTGGCCATCGGTCAGGCCATCATCCACCAGCCGCAGGTGCTGCTGCTCGACGAGCCCGCCAGCGGGCTCGATCCGGAGGCGCGCAGCAGCCTCTCGGCCCTCTTTCGCCAGTTGCACGCCCAGGGCATGACCCTGGTGGTATCCAGCCATATCCTGAGCGAGCTGGACGAGTACTGCACGCACATCCTGTCGATCCGAGAGGGCCGCATCACCAGCCATGAGGCGCTGAATGCGGCCCCGCACACCAGCGGTACCGGTGCGCAGGCGGGCGAACTGGTGATGCAGGTCGAGCTGGCTGCACCATTGGCAAACAGCAGCACGGCCCTGAATGGCTACCGGCTCATGGACATGCGCGCCACTGGCGAGGCGAGCCATGCGCTCTGGATTGCCCTGCCCACCAACAGCGACGCCGCACGCGTGCAACTGCTGCAACAACTGGTCGCCCACGGAGCCCAGGTGCTGAGCTACCACCCGGCCCGAACCAGCCTGCAGGAACGCTACCAGCAGAGCCTGCAGATGGGTACCGCCCCCATCCCTGGTGCGCCTGTCGATCTTTTTGCCAAGGAGCCGGAATGAACCCGGAACTGCGCCGCCAGCTCTCGCTGGAGCTCACCTCGTCGCGCCTGGTGCTGATGCCCGCCATTCTGCTGCTGATGGCGGTCTGCGTCTTCATGATCGAGCAGCAGGAGCCGCTGCTCTACCTGCACCAGGGTGCGCTGGTCGTCATGGGCCTGCTCGCCGCCTGTGTAGGCACATTCACGGCCCTCTCCAGCATCAATGACGAGGTGAACGAACGCACCTGGGACCAGCAGCGCATGAGCGCCATGGGCCCCTGGCGCATGGCATGGGGCAAGTTACTGGGCGGCCCGAGCTACGCCTGGTACGGCGCCCTGCTGTGTGCGGCGGCAGCCTTTGCAAGCGGCGTGCTGCTGGGCCGCACCGGCCACACACTGCAGACCGTGCTGCTGTGTGTGCTGTGTGTGCTGGGTGTGGGTGCGCTGCACTGCGCACTGATGGCCAGTCGGCTGTATGGCATGGACCCGGCCAAACCTGCAGGCAGCCGCAGCACCTGGGGGCTGGTGATCATCGTGTTCATTCTGGTGCAGATGGTTGGCGGCCTGGTCGTCGGGCTCGACAGCCTGCTCGGCAATCGGGAAGCGGTGCGCTGGTGGGGCATGCCGGTGGCAGCCCCTCGGCTGGCGCTGTTTCTCGCGGCATTCGCCCTGCTGCTGGGCCTGCTGGCGCTGTGGCGCGCCATGGCCATGCAACTGTCGGTGCCCACCACGCCGTGGGCGTGGGCGCTGGGCAATGCGGCCGCCTGTGTGCTGCTGCTCGGCCTGGTACCAGACAACACGGCCCGGGTGCTCGGCGCCATCGCCTTGCTGGTGCTCGCCACCTACTATGCTGCGGCTCTGGAGAACCAGGTGGCCCAACGCTGGCGCAGCGTGCTCTACAACGCCCGCCATGGCCGGTGGCGGCGGGTCTTGCAAAGCCTGCCGCTATGGCCCGTGAGCTGGTGCATGGCTTTTGCGGTGCTGCTGCCCGCCTATATCCTGTGGAATGCAGACCCACTGGCGGCACGCGACCACCTCGGTCCCTTTGTGCTGATGGTATTGCTGCATGTGCTGCGCGACTGCGGCATCCATCTGTTCTTTGCGCTGCGCAACAGCTACCGCTCCCCGCTGGGCATGACGATGCTGGTATTGCTGGTACTGGGAGGCATCCTGCCCGCCATGCTCTGGTCCACCGGCCTAGCCCCGCTGTTCGAGCCCTTGTTTGGGGCCTTGGCCGCTCCGCTGCGCCACACCATGACCAATGCCCCCGCCCTGGGCTGGCTGGCCTGGATCGGCATGCTGGTGCAGTTGGTAGCCGTGGCTGCGGCCATCCTGTGGCGCTTTCGACAGCTCGCCCCCACAGCGCAGGGCACGCAGTGGCCGCTACAGGCAACCGGCCGTTGAGCGCCAGGAGTCACCATGGCGCAGGCAAGGCCTGCGCCTGGCCTCCGTCCAGTCCGGCACATCAGGTTTTTTCGCAAAGCAGGCTCGGTGCCCACCTTGCAATGGCCTGAAGCTGCGTATCTGCCAGCAAATACCCTAATGCATCACCCAATGCATCAGAACGCCGAAGATCGGCCCTCTTCGGCCTTAGCTGCCTGCCGCAACGGATGAAAGTTCAGCAGCCGGGTTGCCATCATGGTCTCGATCATGAAGCAGCACAGCGCCGACACGAAGCTCACCACCCCGAGGCCAAAGCTGATCATCGCCGCCATCGACCAGGCCCGCGCATCGATTTCCGCCGCCGCCGTCTGGCCGATGAACAGCAGGATGATGGTCAGCGCAATCAGCGCGCCACACCCCGTAAGCAACCCGATGCAGACATTGGCCAGGCGCCCGCGCCGGCGCAGGAAACCCAACTCCAGCATGGAGCGCTGGATGTAATCCGCATCCTTGGAGGCGCTCATGCGGTCTTCGAGCACACGGCCACGGTCGATGATGCGCGCCAGCCGCCCGGCCACCGCACCGATCATTCCGGCCACGCCGGTCAAAAAGAAAACAGGAGCCACAGCAAGCTGGATGCTGTGGGTGATATTGCTGACGTCGAGGGCCATGGTTGCGATAAAAACTCAGGGAAAACCAGTATTGCCAAACAATTTTAAAGATCAAGGCAATACCTGTCTCAGCTATCGCAAGAAACGGGCCAAATAGAGGGCACTAAAGTGGTGCCTAAGCGACGCCCTTTGGACTCACTGGGAGAAATGGCGTCTGAATCTCATCCAGCATGCGCTATTAGCTACAAATTAAATAGCACAGTGCAGTGGCTCCTGGCAAAGTGGGAGGCCTCAATAGTGCGGCGGCAGCTCATCCCGCAGATTGCGTACGCTGGCGCCACCGCCCTGCTCGGGCAGGCGCTGCTGCACATCCAGCAGCATTTGCTGCAGGCGGTCAATCTGTTGCTGCTGCTTGTAGATCGTCAGGTTCAGATCTTCCAGCAGGTCTTCGGCGTAGGCCGATTTGATCTCCAGCGCTTCAACGCGGGCCTGGAGCTGTTCGGTAGTGGTCATGGCAAATCCTGCAAGTGCAAGTGCGTTCCGGAACGATAACGCCGGTGTGTGAAACCTCACACACCGGCGTCAGGAACGAAACGTGTTTATAAAATCAGAACGCCTTGGCCAGACGTGCCATGCCTTCTTCGATCTTGGGGATATCAGCCGTGGCAAAGGACAGGCGCAGGGTGGAAGGGTCGGGGTTCTGCGCAAAGAACGGCGTGCCGGGCACAAAGGCCACACCTTGCTCGATGGCCCGCTTGGCCAGAGCGTTGCCGTCCTTCTCCTGACCGTTGGCTCCGGTCAGTTGCACCCAGATGAACATGCCGCCTTGCGGCTGCACAAAGCGCACCGCATCTCCCAGGTGGCTGCGCAGCGCATCGCCCATGGCCTTGCTGCGTGCCGCGTAGGTTGTACGCACACGTGCCAGCGTGGCTGGCATGCGGCCCGCCTTGAGGTACTGCGCAGCGGTGGCCTGCGTGAAGGTACTGGTATGCGCATCGCTGAACTGCTTGCACATCACACATTTGGCCAGCAGCTCGGCCGGTGCGATCAGCCAGCCCAGGCGCAGGCCAGGGCTGAGCACCTTGCTCATGCTGCCGCAGTGGGCGAGATACTCGCGGCTGCCCGGCACGGTGTGGGAGAGCGCCAGCATGCTGGGGGGCGGGGGAGCGTCGAAGTACAGGTCACCATAGGGATCGTCTTCCACCACCAGGGTCTGGTGGCGCACGGCCATCTCCAGCACCTGCTTGCGGCGCTCCAGGCTCAGCAATGCACCGCTGGGGTTGCCAAAGGTGGGCACCAGGTACACCAGCTTGGGTTTGTGCTGGGCGATCAGCCGGTCCAGCTCTTCTGTGATCACGCCATGCTCGTCGATCGGTGCGCTGATGACTTCAGCCCCGTAGAGCCGGAAACACTGGATCGTGGCGAGAAAGGTCGGCCCTTCAACAATCACCTTGTCGCCGGGCGAGATCATGGTCTTGCCCAGCAGATCCAGCGCCTGCTGGCTTCCGGTGGTGGTGATCAGCTGCTCGGGCGCAAGATTCTGCACGCCCTTGCCAGCCATGAAGCTGGCAATCTGCTCGCGAAAAGGCTGGTAGCCCTCGGTGGCGCCGTACTGCAAGGCCGCGCCCGGCTCTTCCTTCAGGGCAGCATTCGCCGCCTGCTGCACACCATCCACATCGAACATGGCGGCATCTGGAAAGCCCCCGGCAAAGCTGATGATGCCGGGTTTGCCCAGCAGCTTGAACAGTTCACGGATGGCGGACGTCTCGACATTGTCGAGGCGAGAGGCGAAACGCAGTGTCATGGAGCTTTCTCTCAAAGATCAAAAACAGGACGGTCCGGCACCTGAGCCGGTGGCCAGCGCCGCAAATTCAGAGGTACGCGGCATGGCAACTCTGCCATTTTGCAGCTTTTTGCCGCCCACAGGCGTCGCTCTGGCATCGGCCGACAACCAGCTCAGTGCCGGCGCGCCCCTGCGGGTGGCAGTTTTGAACAGGTTCTTGGGTTTTGCATACCCGCGCATCGTCTATGCTTGCAGCCAGACAAAATCTGCGGACGGGCGCTCCCGTTCTGCAGCCACAAAGCCTACGCCCCCTGGGCATGAATGACATGCGGATTGCCGGTTTCTTTTTTGCCATTGCCAAGCTGATCGCCTCGCTGCTGATGCTGGCCGGTGTGGTCTGGGCCTGCGGGGCTCTGTGGTTTCAATTGGCGCAAACAGTCAAATCTGGCTCGGCGCGGGGCCTGATTCTGGGCATCTGGGTCGGCTTTGGCCTCTACAGCATCTATCTTTTGTGGCAGCAGCGCGTGCCCAAGGGCCTGCTGATCTACGGCGTGCTGCTGGGCGCCATTCTCGTGTGGTGGAGCACCATCCACCCCTCGAACACGCGCCGTTGGGCGCCCGATGTGGCCCAACAGCTATCCGGCAGCATCAGCGGCGACATCGCCACGCTGCACAATGTCCGCAATTTTGACTGGCAGACCGCCACCCGCGCCACCCCGCGCTGGGAAGACCGCAGCTATGACCTGAACCAGCTGGTATCGGTGGACATGGCCACCTCGTACTGGATGGGACCGGCCATTGCGCATACCCTGGTGTCGTTTGGCTTTGACGATGGCAAGGGCCCGCGCAGGTACCTGACGTTCTCGGTCGAAATTCGCAAGGAGGCGGGCGAGTCCTTCTCGGCCATTGGCGGCTTCTTCAAGCAGTTCGAGCTGAGCCTGGTTGCCGCCGAAGAGCGCGACATTCTGCGCGTGCGCAGCAACCTGCGCGGCGAAGAGGTCTACCTCTACAGCATTCAGATGCCGCGCGCCGCCATGCGCTCGCTGTTTGCCGCCTATGTCGACAAGGCCAACGCCCTGGTGGAGACGCCTGCGTTCTACCACACGGTATTTGCCAATTGCACCACCATCGTGTTCGACATGGTGCGCAGCATCGTTCCCGGCCTGCCGCTCGATTGGCGCCTGCTGGCCAGCGGCTATCTGCCGCAGTATGTGGACAGCCTGGGCGCGCTGGCCCGCCCCCATGATTTCGAGGCGCTGCGCAGCGCAGCGCATATCAATGACCGCGCCAGGGCAACGCTGCCCGGCGAGGATTTTTCAGCAGCCATCCGCAAAGGCGTGCCGCAGGCGCCCGCCCTGCCCTGATCCGCTGCACAAATCTTGATGCGAATCAAGAATCAAGCGCTTGTCCGGCCATACAGCCGCGTCAGGCGCCTTGCAGCAGCGGGCTGCGCAACTGGCTGTAGCCGCTGGCCTGGTCATAGGCGTGGCCGAGCTGCAGCACCGGCCAATCTGCCCGCAGGCCGCCCACGATCTGGATACCTGCCGGCAATCCCTGGGCGCTGATGCCGGCAGGCACGGCAAGCGCGGGCAGGCCCGCCATGGTGGCGGCAATCACCACTTCCATCCAGCGGTGGTAGGTGTCCATCTCGCGCTCGCCCACCATGTGCGGCCAGTCCAGCTCCACCGCGAATGGGTAGACCTGGGTGCCGGGCATCGCCAGATAGTCAAAGCGCTGCAGAAGGCCGTGCAGCTGGAGGTACCAGCTGCTGCGCACCTTGGCAGCCTCGTAGATGCGCATGCCTGACAGGCGCATTCCACGCTCGATCTCCCACACCGCTTCGGGCTTGAGCAGGCTGCGCTTGGCCGGATCGGTGTAGAGCGCCAGATTGGCACCCGCCACCTGCAGGCTGCGCACATCCAGCCAGGCCTCCCACAATTGCTCCAGATCAAAGTCGAGCACGGCAGGCTCCACCACCGCCCCCAGGCTGCGAAAGTGCTCCAGCGCCGCCTCCTGCTGCGCCAGCAGGCCGGGCTCCATGGCCAGATGGCCGCCCCAGTCGCCCAGCCACCCGATGCGCGCGCCCTGAAAATCGCGCTGCAGGCCGTCCACCGCAAAGGCACCGGTGGGCCACTCGCGCGCCAGCGGGGTGCGGGTGTCGGCGCCAGCCATCACCTGCATCTGCAGGGCCAGGTCGGGCACATTGCGGGCCATGGGGCCGTTGGTGCTGTACTGCTGCAGGAACAGTTCCTCAGCCGGGCCATAGGGCACGGCCCCCAGCGATGGCCGAAAACCAAACACGTTGTTGAAGGCCGCTGGCGTGCGCAACGAGCCCATCATGTCCGAGCCATCGGCAAACGGCAGCATATGCAAGGCGGTGGCAACTGCCGCGCCGCCCGAGCTGCCTCCGGCCGAGCGCGTGGGCGCCCAGGCGTTGCGTGTGGCGCCGTACACCGGGTTGTAGGTATGGCCGCCGAGCCCGAATTCGGGTGAATTGGTGCGGCCGACAAACACCGCACCGCTGGCGCGCATGCGCTCGAAGTGAATGGCATCGGCCTCGGACACCTGGCCTGCAAACAGTGGTGAGCCTCGCGTTGTCACCATGCCCTGCACCGGCAGAATGTCCTTGGGGGCCTGCGGAATGCCATGCAGCAGCCCGCGCGAGCGGCCCTGCGCCAATTCCAGATCCAGCCGCTGCGCCTGGGTCAACAGGGTTTCGCGGTCCTGCAGGGCCACAATGGCATTGACCTGCGGGTTGAGCGCATCGATCTGCGCCAAGTAGGCATGGAGCACATCCACGCAGGAGACTTGGCGCGCCTGGATGGCGGCAGACAGCGCAACACCCGATAGTTCGGTGATCTGGGCGGGTAGGTTGGGCATGGCGGCTCCTTGATGGCTTGGCACCCATACTAACCAGCGCGCGCAAATCCCCGGCAAGTCGGCTGTCGCCTCCGTGCATGGCGATAATCGCGGTCAAACCCATCAAAAACGGATGCAGATCAGGCGCAGGCCAGAGGCTTTATTGTCAGAGGCTCCCCTGGGCACCTCGGCTTTGCGCCAGCACATGCATCAAAACAAGTTGTCCCCCATGAAAACCGCCGATATCGAACCGTTTTTCGCCACGCTGAAAGCCGCCAACCCTTCGCCGCAGACCGAGCTGGAATACACCTCGGTGTTCGAGCTGCTCACCGCCGTGCTGCTGTCAGCCCAGGCCACCGATGTGGGCGTGAACAAGGCCACGCGCAAGCTCTTTCCGGTTGCCAACACACCGCAGGCCATTCTGGACCTGGGCCTCGACGGCCTGGAGAGCCATATCAAGACCATCGGCCTGTACCGCAGCAAGGCCAAGCACCTGATGGAAACCTGCCGCATGCTGGTGCAGCTCCATGGCGGCAAGGTTCCCGACAACCGCGAAGCGCTGGAGGCCCTGCCAGGCGTGGGCCGCAAGACGGCCAATGTGGTGTTGAATGTGGCATTTGGCCAGCCCACCATGGCGGTCGATACGCACATCTTCCGCGTCGGCAACCGCACGGGTCTGGCACCTGGCAAGAACCCGCTGGAAGTGGAAAAGCAGCTGATGAAGCGCGTACCCGACGAATACGCCGTCGATTCGCACCACTGGCTGATTCTGCTGGGCCGCTATGTGTGCCAGGCGCGCAAACCGCGCTGCTGGGAATGCGTGGTGGCGCCCTACTGCGATTTCACGCCAAAGACGCCTGCGCCAGCTTCGGGCAAGCGCTGAGCAGAAAACGCTACCAAAATAATAGCGAATTGCGCTTTCCCATTGGGCGCGAGCAGCCTCTTTTGATCAACTCTGCTGGCTGACCCCGGCAGATGCAAAGCTCGCCATCTCGCACGGGATGGCGCAGGCCGACTGCAACAGCGGCCAGACCAGTGCAGCGCCCGAGCCTTCGCCCAGCCGCAGCTGCCAATCGAGCAGCGGCTGCGCCTGCAGATGGGCCAGCATGCGCGTGTGGCCCGGCTCACCCGAGCGGTGGGCGTAGACGCAGCGCTCCAGCACGGCAGGCTGCAGGCGGCTGGCCACCAGCACGGCCGCCGTGGTGATGAAGCCATCGACCACGATCACGCGGCGCTCCACGGCAGCCTGCAGCACGGCACCCACCATGGTGGCGATCTCCAGCCCGCCCATCGCGCACAGTACATCCAGCGGCTCCTGCGCGCCAGCATGCAGGTCCAGCACCTGGCGCAGCACTTCCACCTTGCGCGCAAGGCCTGCCGCATCGAGCCCGGTGCCGACGCCAGTCACCGCCTCGATCGGTTCATTGCACAAACGCGCCAGCAGCAGCGAAGCGCTGGAGGTGTTGCCAATCCCCATCTCACCCAGCAGCAGTGCATTGCCCGGCAATTGCTGCACCAGCACCATGCCATTGCGCAGGGCCATCGCGCATTGCTCTGCCGTCATCGCCGGGCCCGCGCTGCAATCGGCGGAACCGTAGGCAATCTTGCGGCGCCACAAACGGGGCTCGCCAGGCACGGGCAGCTTGTGCGCCGGGTCCTGCTCGCGCGCGGCAAAATCCCTGGCCACGCCGCAATCCACCACATTCAGTGCAATGCCGTTGTGCCGCGCCAGCACGCTGACGGCAGCGCCTCCTGCCAGAAAGTTCTCGACCATCTGCCAGGTCACATCGACCGGATATGCCGACACCCCCCGCGCAGCCAGGCCATGGTCGGCCGCAAATACCAGCATCTGCGGCGCCTGCAGCACAGGCCGCTCGTCTCCCAGAATGCAGGCGATGCGCAGCGCAAGCTGCTCCAACTGGCCCAGAGAGCCCACCGGCTTGGTCTTCTGATCGAGCAAATGCTGAACCCGGCCTTGCAGGCCAGCGTTGTGAAGCGAGGAAACGGAAGGGATGGATGCGATCGTGCGGATATCAGACATGGTGCGAAATGCTGGGGACAGGCTTGGGGCACAGCGGCGCAAGCCATCCAAGCCAGAGGCGCATAGTATCGCGCGACCGCCAACACGTTGCAGGGCCTCTGGTTCATACCAAAAGAAAACGCTCCGACCGGTTGCCCGGCCAGAGCGCAAATTCGGATGGGTGCACTGGCGTGTTACACACCCGTCCGAGAGAGCTAAGGCGTGATTGGATGCGTGCAGACGCACCTACGCGCTGCCTCAGAACGTGTTTACGATCTCAGGGCTTGGCCGGAACGGTGTAGGTGTATTCGCGCAGAATACCGCCGCCCTGCACGGAGCCGCTGTCCTGGCCGTTGGTCACTCGGTCCACGCAGGCACGCCTGTCTTCTTCGACCCGAAACACGCCGCAGCGGGCCACGGCGTTGCCGGCGTACTGGTCACTGCTGCGGTCGGTCAGTTGTCCCTGTCGGCCGGCCTGAAGGGCTGCGGCGGCCTCTCGGGCACTGGAGTTGCCATCGGCCACGTTGCGATCCGCGCGTTGATGGGCTTTGCCGCCCTTGTGCGGATGCTGGGCGTGTTTGGTGGGGGCCTTCTCGGGCGCGGCTGGCTGTGCAGACGCAAAACCGGTCACACCCAAGGCAACCGCGGCAATGGCAATTTGCAAGGATTGGCGGACAACATTTTTCATGGTGATCTTCCTTCTGTCTGGTAATGGGCAATTGCAACCCACAGCATGCGTGTGATCCCTGGCTGTCGTTATCGGCCCAGCCCGCCAGACCATGCAGTCCATGGCCTACAGACCGCCATGACGAACATGTTGCTCATGCGCTCCCTCTTTTCAACGTGTTCCACCCAGACGCCCAGCCCCGCCCAGGCCACGGTGTTCACACATACCTAGTTTTGTTGTGATTTTTAAACACAGCCGAAACCAAAATATTTGTTGTTAATTAAATTTCATTTATTAATTAATAATATAAATAAATTCTTTACAACAGAGGACAGGGATGAGAACCACAAGAGGAACATTGGGGCTGTGCGCAGCCTTGCTGGTATGCATTGCGGCGCGCGCGGAAACGCCGGTGGCGGCCAATTCACAGTATTTCACCGGCTGGAAAATGGCCAAGTTTGTGACGGCGGTTCCCACGCCCACAGCAGGCGTGCCGATCAATGCAACGATCGGCGGGACTCCGTTCACGATCAACACCGTGGGCACACCGCCCACCACCTGGGCGACCTGGGGCAGCGGACAAAGCAACGCGCTCATGAGTTCTACCGATCTGCCGGCCAATATCGGGCTTCCGACGGACCCGGGCAATGTGTGGGAAGTGGGCGCGGGCGAGGTCTCGATGAAGTTCCAGGCGCCGATGGTGGTGGGAACGACCCTGTTCAGCCATGATTTCGACTCAACCGATGCCATGGAGTACCGCTTCTACCGCTGCGACGGCACGCAGGTGGATGCAAGCCTGGTCGAATACCTGCAGATCGCCACGGCCAACAACCCGGTGCAGACGCCTCCGGTGGCCAATGCCACCGATTCCTTCTGGAAACTGGCAAGCCCCACCACCGGTGCGCTCAATGGCACCACGGTGGGCCTGGTGGTGAAAGCTGCAGATGTCTGCGAAATCCGGGCCAAGGAACTGGGACTGCCAAGGCATTCCACCATTGACATGATGCTGGGCATTCCGCCCACCCCCAACCCGGTTGCCGACACCAGCAATACCTTGCAGGGCCAGCCCGTCACCATTGATGTGCGTGCCAATGACTCCACCTCTTCGCCACCGGCAACCCTCGCGCCGCCCACCATTGCGCAGCCGCCTGCGAATGGCACGGTTACTGTCGATGGCTCCGGCAATGTCGTCTATACCCCCGGTGCAGGTTTTTCGGGCACCGATACATTCACCTACCAGGTGTGCGTGCAGACGGCCCCCACCCAGTGCAAAACGGCTACGGTGAGCGTGAACGTGCTGGGAGCAACCGCCACGGCAGACTCTGCCGCCACCAAGGTGGATACGCCAGTGACCGTCAGCATTCTGGCCAACGACGCTTCTTCCGATCCTGCCAATGCCCCGCTGGCTGGGCCCGCCACAGCGGTTTCTGCCCCCGCGCATGGCACCGTCGTCTACAACGCCGATGGCACTGCCACGTATACCCCTGCGGCAGGGTTTACGGGCACCGATACCTTCCAGTACCAGATCTGCACCGCGCAAGGTACTTACCCTGCACCGGCGTGCGCGACGGCACAGGTAACGGTGGTCGTAGCTCCCACCGTGACACCGCCAGTGCCCGGTGCGACCTCATCCGTTCCGGTGGACAGCCCCTGGGCACTCTTGCTGGCATCGATGGGCCTGATGGCTCTGGCCGTGCGCCGGACCAAACGCTGATCTGACACGATCCGCATCGCCCCGTAACGGTAAAAGCGCCAGCGCATGATGAATGTGCTGGCGCTTTTCATTAGGTCAGACAGAAGGGCAGGTTTTACCGGAGCGCGAGAGCCTCCGCTTCAAACCACTCGCCAACGCCCTGCGCCAGCCGATCGAAAACCTGCTCCAGGCTGGGCGCGTCATGGCCGAACAGGGCATGAATGACCTCCCCGTTCTCGAACAAGCCATGCAGATAGGTGCCCAGCACCGCTGGGTTTCCACCCTGCCACAACAGGCCCGGCAGCAGCTCGTGTGCGGGATAGCTGGTGCCCGCCTGCATGTCGGCTCGCAGTTGGGTCTGTCCATGGTGGATTTCATAACCGCGCACCTGCACGCCGCCCAAAGCCTGCCACGGCGCCTGCAAGGCAGGCAACGCGAACGCAGTGGGCTGCACCGTCTTGTCCTGCGCAAACAGGGTGGCCAGCGGCAGCAGGCCCAGACCGGCTGCGTTGCCATCGACGCCATGCAGATCGATCAACGCCTCGCCCAGCATCTGCAGGCCTCCGCAAATGCCCAGCACCCGCTTGCCTGCCTGGGCGTGCGCCGTCACGGCGGCATCCAGCCCCTGCGAGCGCATCCAGGTCAGATCGGCGGCCGTGGCCTTGCTGCCCGGCAGGATGATCCAATCGGCACCCGCCAGCTGCGAGGGCGAGCGGGCCCAGACCACCCGCACGCCCGGCACCTGCAACAGCGGCTGAAATTCATCCAGATTGCTGATGCGCGGATAGGCAATGATGGCGATGGTGGTGTGCACCGCCTGCCCCGCGCCGGCGCTGCCACGGTCGTCAAACACGCCGTCTTCTTCCGGCAGGCCGTGCGCAAACTGCATGGGGATGCAGGCCACGGTAGGCACGCCGGTTCTCTCTTCCAGCATCTGCGGCGCGGGCGCGAGCAGGCTGGCATCGCCCCGGAACTTGTTGAGCACAAAGCCTTTGATGAGCGCCTGCTCCTCGGGAGGCAAGAGGGCCCAGGTGCCATAGAGGTGCGCAAACGCGCCGCCCCGGTCGATGTCGGCCACCAGCAGGCAGTGCGCGTCGCAGTGCCGCGCCACGCGCATGTTGACCACGTCGCTCGCGTGCAGGTTGATCTCGGCGGGCGAGCCCGCCCCTTCGATCACCACCACATCGTTTTCGGCGCGCAACTCATCCAGCGCCTGGGCGATCTGCGGCCAGACCCGGGCACTGCGGCCGCGCCAAGGCATGGCCGTCAGCTCGTCATTCACCTGGCCGAATAGCACGACCTGGCTTTTGGTATCGGCCTCGGGCTTGAGCAGCAGCGGGTTCATGCGCACATCGGGTACGGCGCCTGCGGCCAGCGCCTGCAGGTACTGCGCGGTACCAATCTCGCCCCACTGGCCATCAGGCGTGGCCACCACGCGCGCGTTGTTGCTCATGTTCTGCGCCTTGAAGGGCGCCACCTTGTAGCCTTGCGCCCGGTACCAGGCACACAGCGCCGTGGCCACCCAGCTCTTGCCTGCACCGCTGCTGGTGCCGAGCACCATCACACACCGGGCGGTCATGCGTGCACCTTGGGTTGCAGGGGCAACACCATGCGCTGCAGGATGCGCTCCAGCGCATGGTCGCCATGCAGGCACAGGCCCGTGTGCACAGCCGAGGTCTGGATGATGCTGCTGCGCTTGGCAGTAAGCCAGTGAAAACGCGCGCGGAACGGCAATTGCGCAATCGGCCCGCCTTCAGGCCGGCCCTCGCAGATGGCGATGATGCTGCCCAGGTGCCGGTACACCATCTCCAGATCGGCCTGCGGGTCCAGCGCCAGCAGCCGCGCCTCATCCAGCGCCATGGCAGCCTGCAGGTAACCGCTGCGCTGGCAGGAGACGATCACCCCGGCGTTGATGAATTCCTCGCGCTCCACCCGGGGTACCACGCGCACGACAGCGTAGTCATATACATCATGCGCGTGCATCGATGGCTCCTTGCAACCAGCGGCCACGGTCCTGCAGACGGGCCAAAAAGTAATTCACATAGGCGGCGCGGTGGGCCTGCGGATCGGCCAGCGCATCGCTGTGGCGGTCTTGCGCCGCCTGGTTCAGAAAGCAGTCGGGCACGGCCGCCACAATGGCTTCCAGCACCGGGGCAGTCAACTGCCCTGCCATCGCCGCGTCCACCTGTGCGAGCTGCGAGGCTTGCGGCAGCAGCACATGGTCCGCAATCGGGGCATAGGGCTTGCCAGGGTCAGCGACCACCCCTTCCCAGGCGTGGTGAAAGGTGAGCGTAGCCCCATGGTCGATCAGCCAGGGGCGGCGCTGCCACATCAGCAGATTGGTGTTGCGCGCCGTGCGGTCAACGTTGCTGACCAGGGTGTCGAACCACACCAGGCGCGATGCAAAGCCGCTGTCCACCACATCGACTGCGGGGTCGAAATTCACCGACCCGGGCAGGTAATCCAGCCCCACGTTCAGGCCGTCACTGGCACGTATCAGGTCCTGAATTTCAGGATCGGGTTCTGTCTGCGCCAGCTTGGCATCCAGCCGGGCCAGCACGATCTCGGGAATGGGCAAGCCAAGCGCCCGGGCAATGCCGCCCGAAATCAGCTCGGCCATCAGGGCGCGCACGCCCTGCCCCGCGCCGCGGAACTTGAGCACGTACAGGCCCAGATCGTCCGCCTCGACCACGGCAGGCATCGAGCCGCCTTCGCGCAAGGGGGTGACATAACGCTCCACCACAACGGAGCGCAGGGAAGGAATTGGTGAGTCCATGCGAAATGGTAGCGCCGGATGGATGCCCTCAGCGCTGGCCGCGCTCATTCTCTTTAGGGGAACGCACTCCAGGCCTGCTCCAGCGCGGCCTGCGACGCAGGCGGAAGCACGCCCAAGCGCACGTGGCCGGGCAAGCCGAAACTGGCGCAGTCGCGCAGCTTGATGCCCTGCGTACGCAGGCGGGCCAGGCGTTGCACGAGTGCTTCTTCGTCCAGAGGTGGCCGCGCCACAAAGTAATTGGCCTGGTGGCCGGGCTCCACCGCCCAGCCCAACCGCTCACACAGCGCCAGTTGCTGTCGCTTCCAGATTCGCAGGCTTTGCAGGCCCAGGGCCAGCCATTGCTGCACTTCGCCAGTTGTCCAGGCTTCCAGCATGGCCACACCGTGCGCGCCCACCACCCAGGATGGCGCCAGCGCACGCAGCGCGCAAAGCGCCTCATCCGTGGCCTGGAGCGGCGCAATCGCGTAGGCGGCGCGCACCCCCGTCATGCCCAGGGCCTTGTTGGGCGTCCACAGCTGCCACAGGCCATCCAGGTTGCGCTGAGGTGCTTCACCTTCCAGCCACAGGGGGCGGTAGGCGCAATCCAGAACATGCCAGCCCCGCCCTGCAGACGCAGAAACGGTATCCAACTGGCCAAGCGGGCTCGATGGCTCACAGAACCAGTGCAGATCGCCATGCCCCATGCCAGCCTCTGCGCTGTCGCGCCGCTGCAGCGCCAGCCCCCACACCTGTGCGGCATGCGCATAGTCGCCGTAGTGGTGGCGGGGCAAGGTAACGGCCGATGCACCATTGCGCGCCGCATATTGGGTGATCCGGTGAATCAGCTCGCTGCTGCTGCCGCCGATGACGATGCGCCGCTCCTCCACCGCGTGAAAGGCCGCCAGTCGCCCCCGCAGCCCCGTATAGAGCGGATCGGGGTACTGCGCCACATGCGCAGCCTGCAGGGCCGCCACCGCCGCAGGGCACGGCCCGAAAGCGTTGCGATTGGTGGAAAAATCGTGCGCGGGCACACCCAGCGCGTCGGTACCGCCATGGAGGCCTTCAAGCATGACGTGCCCCCATCCACAGCACTACTGAAAAAATAGCAAAAAGCACGCATACCACCTGCGCCACAATCACTTTGGAGGACAGATTTACGGCCTGCTGCAGGTGAGGTTCCTCGGGCGCCATGCCCTGCGGATTCAGTTGGTACACCCCCGGCTTGGACAGGTGTACGCCCAGCGCCAGCGCCATCGCACCCATGGGCCAGCCGCCATTGGGCGAAGGCGTCACGCGCGCATCACGCCGCAGTGCATCCCAGGCAATGCCGCCTGCCAGCAGCGCCAGCCAGGCGGCGGTAAGGCGTGCAGGCACCCAGTTGAGCACATCGTCCGCCCGCGCCGCCCATTTTCCAGCCCACTGCCAGTAACGGCGATCTTCGCCCTGCCCGCGCCAGCCGGGGTAGCCCCACATGGCATCTGCCGTGTTGGCCAGGCGGTACACCGCCGCACCGGGCAGGCCAGCAATGGCAAACCAGAAGAGCGGCGCAATGACGGAGTCGCCCAAGTTCTCGGCCAGGGTTTCGATGGCACTTTCACGCACGGTGGCGGCATCCAGTTGGGAGGTATCGCGGCTCACCAGCCACGACAGGCGCTCGCGGCCCGCTGGCAATGACTGCTGCAGCGCAGCTTCAACGGCCAGCACCTCGTCCCTCAGCATGCGCCAGGACAGCAGCGGCTTGAGCAGCACCCCCATGAACACACCAGCCAGCCACCAGGGCTGGTGGGGCAGCAGAAAGAGAATGACCCAGTAGATTACAAAAACAATAGCTGCCAGCGCGCACCATGCAACCATTCCTAATACAAATCGCATCCAATCTTGCGACTGCTCTGCGCGGGGTGCTATGTATTTTCCGATCACGCCCAGCAGCTTGCCCATGTAGACGACCGGGTGTAGCCAGGCAGGTGGCTCGCCCCACAGCCGGTCCAGCGCCAAGGCCACCAGCACGGCAATCAAGGCGCACAGCAGATTCTGCGACCACAGCACCGCCGCATCTGGCCCGGCCGTGAGCGCCCGGTACAGCCAGCCCAGCGGGCTGAAGGACCAGGCGAGCAGTTCCGACCAGGTGATGGCCGTCATGCCGCAGGCGGCCCCTCGGTCCAGACATCGTCCATCAGCATGTCTTCCAGCGGTGCACGGCAGGCCCACTTCTCCTGCTGGAGCATCGGCTCGGCATAGTAGGCGGCAACAGGCCCCAGGCACAGCACGCCCAGCGGGTGGGCGCCTGCAGGCATTTGCAGCAGTTGCGCCAGCGCCTGCGGATCGAAAATGGATACCCAGCCCATGCCCAGCCCTTCGGCGCGCACGGCCAGCCACAGGTTCTGGATGGCGCAGGCCGCGCTGGCGATGTCCATCTCGGGCAGGGTGCGGCGGCCAAAGATGTGAGCCTCGCGCCCTGGCGGCATGGCCACCACCAGCACCTCGGCGGCATCCAGCACGCCCTGCACCTTGAGCTTCATGAAATCTTCCTCGCGCTCGCCCAGTGCGCGGGCGGTGCGCACGCGCTCCTCTTCGACCAGTGCATGGATAGCCTGGCGCAAGGCAGCGTTTTTCACGCGGATGAAACGCCAGGGCTGCATGAAGCCCACGCTGGGCGCATGGTGCGCCGCGCGCAAGAGGCGCAGCAATACCTCTTCAGGCACAGCGCCACCGGCAAAGTGACGCATGTCGCGCCGCTCGTAGATGGCCCGGTAGACAGCCGCGCGCTCCGCCTCGGTGAACGGCGTGGCGGCGATCATGGCCGGCGCTGGGGGAGGAATCGGTGTATCGGGCATGGTTCGATTGTGGACCTTTATGTCACCGCCGGGTCAGCAGGGCAACAGGACTGGAGTCCGTTAACGCTCAATCCTCAATGCCCCGTTGGGCAGGAATACCCGCCTGGAAGGCATGCTTGATGAGCTTCATCTCGGTTACCGTGTCGGCGATGTCGATGATCTCCTGCGGGCAGCGCCGGCCCGTGAGGCAGACGTGCACATCCTTGGGTCGCGCAGCCAGCGTATCGAGCACCTCCTGCAACGGCAGCCAGCCGTAGATCAGCGGGTAGGTGACTTCATCGAGCACCACGAGGAAGTACTCGCCCGACAGGATGGCCGCCCGGGCCTTTTCCCAGCCGTCGCGCGCCAGTTGGCCCGACTGTTCCAGATCCTTGCTCTTCCAGCTAAAGCCGTCGCCCAGGCCTTCGATGGGCAGCCCCACCTGATCGGCCAGCCGGTGCTCGCCAAAGCGCGCCGTGGGCACCTTCATGAACTGGAACACCTTGACGGCCTTGCCTCGGCCCGTGGCACGGAAGGCCAGGCCAAAGGCAGCCGTGCTCTTGCCCTTGCCGTCGCCGGTGTTGACGATGACGAGGCCGCGGCGTTCACCCTCGGGCTTTTCGTAAGGTTTTTCGGTGGGAGGAGTTTCGATCTGCATGTTTTTCCTTCTCAGGGTTGCAAGCGGCACACACCACCCACAGCTTTAAAAAATTTGACGCATCCGGGATGAGACACGCCGGACATGTCCGCCCAGGCAGCGGGATTCTTCATTTCGCCATACGCGGCAACGCCATCCACAGGCCATCGATGCTGCGCACCTGGATGCGGTCGTCAAACACCGCTTCGAGCGCCGCATGGGTAGCAAGATCGCTGCAGGCGCCCTGGTGTACCACCCGGCCCTCCTGCAAGATCAGCATGTCATCTGCCAGCAGCGCCACCGAGATTTCATGCAGCACGCTGATGACTGTGGTGCCCTGGCTGGTGAGCGCGCGCACGCTGTCCACCCAGTCGGTCTGGTGCGGCGGGTCGAGGTTGGCAAGCGGTTCATCCATCAGCAGCACCTGGGCCTGCACCGCCAACGCCCGGGCCAGCAGCACCCGCTGGCGTTCACCGCCCGAGAGTTCCACCACCGGGCGGTGGCGCCACTCCCAGGCCTGGGTCTGGCGCAGGCAGCGCTCCACAATGGCGTGGTCTTCGTGGCTGGGCGCCGCCAGCCAGGGCTGGTGCGGCAGGCGGCCGAGCAAGGCCACATCCAGCACCGTCAAGTCTTCGGTGGTCACCTCGCCCTGCCCCAGCCAGGCCAGCGTCTGGGCGCGCGCCTTGCGCGGCCACGACTGCAGCGGTTTGCCCAGCAGATGCACTTGGCCCTGCAGGCCATGCGCGGGCCACAGGCCGCTCAGGACCTTCAGCAGGCTCGATTTACCTGCGCCATTGGGGCCGACGATGCTGGTCCACCGGCCCTTGGCGAACCCGGCAGACAGGCCATGCAATATCGGCTTGGAATGCACGCTGGCGCATATCTGACGCGCAGCAATAGCTATGATTTCGGTAGTATTTTGCAGCATCACATGGCTCCTGCCGCCCGGGTACTGCGGTGCATGCGCCACAGCAGATAGGTGCCGCCCAGTGCAGCAGTCAGCACGCCTACCGGCAACTCCTGCGGCGCCACCAGCCACCGCGCCAGAATGTCTGCGGCCAGCAGCAGCGTGCCGCCCATGGCAGCAGCCAACAAGGTGCTGCGGCCGTGGCCGATGCGCACCAGGCTGCGCACCAGGTGCGGTGCAGCCAGCCCCACAAAGGCAATCAGGCCAGTCTGGGCCACAGACGTTCCCGTCGCCAGCGCCAGCACCGCCACCAAGCCGTAGCGCAGTTGCGTCAGCGGCAAGCCCAGGCTGGTGGCCGTGGCTTCGCCCAGCGTCAGGCCATCGAGCACCCGCGAGCAGGCCCAGGTGGCCAATGCACAGACCAGCAGTACCCCGCCCATCAGTGCGCAGCCCTCCCAGCCCACAAAGGCCGAAGTGCCCAGCGTGAAGGCCTGCATGGCTTGCAGGATGTCAGGGTGCTTCAATTCCAGCAGATCGCGCACGGCGCCCAGCACCACGCCCACAATCACACCCGCCAGCAAGAGGCGCAAGGTGTTTTGCACATTGCGCGCCAGCACCACGGTCAGGCCCACGGCGCAGGCAGCGCCGGCAAAGGCCATGCCCGTCATGCCCAGCCGGTAGACGAGGCTCAGGCTGGTAAGGGACGAGCCCATCAGCACCAGGCCCACGGCACTGCCCAGCGATGCACCCGATGCGCTGCCCAACAGGTACGGATCTGCCAGCGGATTGCGAAACAGGCCTTGCGCCACCGCCCCGGCAAGGCCAAGCAGCGCGCCTGCCAGCCAGGCGCCCAGGGAGCGCGGCAGGCGGATGTCCATCACGATCTGCCAGGCCATGGCGTCGTCCCGCATGCGCAGCACGCTCTCCCAGCCGGTGCTGCCCACGCTGGCGCCCACCATCAACAGCGCGACGGAAAGCAGCAGCAACACCAGCGCCAGCCAGCCGCTGCGGCGCTGGCCGGGGGCGCATTCGTGCCGTAGCGCCTGCTCTGCCGAAGCCGCCATCAACGCTGCCCTCCTTCGGTCGGCTTTTCTGCGCCTTGCTTTTTTGGCGCCTTGTCAATCAGGCACTGCGCAATCAGGTGGGCGGCCTCTGCCATGCGCGGGCCGGGGCGCACAATGGTGTAGGAGTCCTGGTCGTTGAAGACACACAGGTTCCCGCCCTTGATGGCCTTGAGGCTGTTCCAGCCCGGGTAGCTGGTGGCAGCCTGCATGCTGCGATTGCCCAGCATGATCACGTCGGGCTGGGAGCGCAGCAGAAACTCGGGGCTCAGGCGCGGAAACGGCCCCAGTTCGGCAGGCACCACGTTGTCCACCCCCAACTGGGCCAGAATTTCTCCGATGAAGGACTGCGGACCTGCCGCATACGGGCCCCGGCTCACTTCAAAATACACCCGGCTGTGCCTGGCAGAGGCAGGTACACGCTGCGCTGCATCGGCCACGCCCGCCTGCAGCTCGCGCCACACCCGGTCGGCACCTTCTGCTGCAGGCACGCCCAGCACCTGGCCCAGTTGTTGCAGCACCTTGTGCACACCGGCCTGCGATTTCACTTCCAGCGCCGCCACTTTCACGCCCAGCGCTTCCAGCCGCTCGGCCACCTTCGAGGCATGCGACATCAGCACCAGGTCAGGCTTGAGCGCCACGATGGATTCCACGCTCGGATCCAGCCCTCCGCCCACTATCGGCAGTTTCTTGACGGCCAGGGGCCAGTCCGAATAGCGATCCACCCCGACCAGCCGATCGCACAGGCCCAGGGCGCAGGTGCTTTCGGTCAGCGAAGGCAGCAGGCTGACGATGCGCTGCGGCGGCCGTGCCAGTTGCACGGTCTTGCCACGGTCGTCGGTGATGGGCTGGGGAGCGAGGCGCGCGGATTCGGCCAGCACCGGAATGGCTGCGGCACGCCCGGCGGTGGGCAATTCCTTCGCGCTGGCCGCTGCTGCGCCCAGCAATGCTGCTGCCACTGCGGTACTTGCGGTACGCACGGCACGCAGCAGGAGGGAGGAGTTTGGAAAATGCATAAAACGGGCCATCATTTCATGTGCAGAGGCAAACCTGCGGCCATCAGTGTGACGCGGTTGCACACCGCAGCCGTTTGTTGGTTGAGCACGCCCAGCGCATCGACAAAGGCGCGTACTTCGCGGCCCATGGGAATCACGCCCAGGCCGATCTCGTTGCTGACCAGGATGACCGGGCCGGGCGCACGCTCAATCGCTCCTAAAAAAAGAGCTTGTTGCGCTTGCCAGTTGTGCGTTGAAGCCTGATTTTTCTCAAGTTCTGGTGCAGGCATCAGCCAGTTGGTCAGCCACAGCGTGAGGCAATCGATGATCAGCAGGTGCTGCGGCCCGCTGCATGCGGCTATCGCCTGCGCCACATCGCGCGGCGCTTCCACCGTGGCCAGTTGCGGCACGCGTGCGGCGCGGTCGCTCTGGTGGCGGGCAATGCGGGCTTTCATTTCATCGTCGTAGGCAGTGCCGGTGGCGATCAGACTGGCGGTGTAACCCGCGCCCTGCTGCAGCCATTGGCGCGCCAGCAGCTCTGCCTGCCGTGATTTACCGGATTTCTGCCCGCCCAGCAGCAAGAGCTTGAGCGCTGCACCATTCACTGAAAACGAAGGTTCTGCCATGGCTGCCATCTTATGCAGTCTCGGAGGCCGATGCGGCACACGCACCTGGCCAGTCCTGCTGTGCGGTCTGCTGCAAGGTCTGCAGTACATCCGCCCCCAGCAGCGCTGCCACGGCCTGCGGGCAGGAAGGGAACCAGGCATGGAAATAGCTGGCATGAATGCTGCCATGGCAGTACACCGCTTCCCCCTTGCCGCTTTCGGGTTCCTGGCCCGGCCGGCTGCTGCGAGCAATCAGGCCCGCATCGCTGTCCAGGCGGGAATAGTGGAAGGTGTGGCCACGCAGCACGCCCCAGGGCGTCGCCAGCTGTTGCATCCCCAGGCCCGCCAGGCGCTGCTGCATGCGCGCCTGTGCAGGCAGCAGGCTCCACAGGCTGTGCCAGCGGCCCTCCAGATCGGTCAGTCCTTCGGCCAACGCCACCATGCCACCGCATTCGGCCCACACGGGCTTGCCTTGCTCCACATGCGCCTGCAGATCGAGCTGCAACCCTGCATTGGCCTGCAGGGCCTGCAGGTGCAGCTCGGGGTAGCCACCGGGCAGCCACAAGGCATCGCACGCAGGCAGGCGCTCGCCCGCCACGGGCGAAAAGAATGCCAGCTCCGCCCCCATGGCGCGCAGGCATTCCAGATTGGCTGCATAGATGAAACTGAAGGCCGCATCACGCGCCACGGCAATGCGACGCCCAGTCAGCAGCGCAGGTATCTCGGTCTCATCGTCCTGGGCTGCAAAATCCACCGACCAGCGCTCCTGCCAGTCCGACCAGGACAGTTGCCCCAGCGGCGTCTGGGCCAGCGCATCGGCTGCTGCATCGAGCCGCTCCAGCGTATCGGGCAGTTCCTGGGCGGCCACCAGGCCCAGGTGGCGCTCCGGCAGCAGGTTGGCGCGCGGGGCTCCGCCCGCCAACGCCACGTGGGGCATCGCCCCGAGCCAGAGCGCCGGGTCGCGCAGGCCATCGCGCAGCAGTTCGCCGTGGTAGTTGCTTGCTACACGATTGGCCAGCGCTCCGGCAAGCTTCATGTCAGGATCAAAGTGCTGCATGCCATAGGCAATGGCGCCAAAGGTGCCAGCCATGGCCGATGCGTCAATGACGACGACCACCGATACACCAAGGGATTTGGCCAGATCTGCGGCGCTGCTTTCGCCATCAAACAAGCCCATCACACCTTCGATCAGCAGCACGTCATGGCAAAGGGCGGCCTGGTACAGACGGGAACGCACATCGTGCTCGCCGTTCATCCAGCGGTCGAGCGTGTGCACATCACCGCCACTGGCGAGCCGGTGCCATTGCGGATCGAGAAAATCCGGCCCGCACTTGAACACCTGCACGCGCCGCCCGGCGCGCGCGTGCAGGCGCGCCAGCGCCGCCGTCACCATCGTCTTGCCCTGCCCGGATGCAGGCGCCGCCACCAGCAGCGCCACGCACCGGGAGGTCTTCTGGCCATCGCTTCCGCTCACCGCTGCATCCATCACCCTGTTTGCTCCCGACTTCCTGATTTCCTGATTTCCTGGATGCTCTTATTGGGGCATCCACTTGATGCCGATGTACGCGCTGCGACCTTCCGAAGCGTAGGTGCGTGCGGTTTCGTACTTCTTGTCCGCCAGGTTGTTGATGCGGGCGATCAGGCTGAAATCCTTGGCAATCTGCGTGCTGGCCGACAGGTTGAACAAGGTGTAACCGCCCAGCACATTGGTGTTGGCCGCATTGTCATAGCGCTTGGCAGTGGCCTGCATTTCGGCGCCGAGAGTCCAGCCGGCCACACGCGTGTCACCACCCAGCGTGGCATAGCGCTTGGCACGGCGTGCCAGCAATTTGTCCGTGGTCTGGTCGCGCGGGTTCTGGAAATCCACCGAGCCGTGCAGGTTGAACTGGCCCAGCTTGGTGGTGCCGGCCAGAGTGATGCCTTCAAGGCGCGCCTTGCCAACATTCGAGTAGCAGCCGCCATAAGGTCCATTGTTGCCACTGCAAGTGCCTGTGCCGCCCACCCAGTTGATCAGGTTGGTGACGTTGTTGCGGTACACGGTGGCAGAGAAGCTGTCTGCGCCCTGTGCCCAGCGCAGGCCCAATTCGGCATTCTTGCTTTTTTCCGGAGCCAGCGATGCATCGCCGTACTCGCTGAACCGCTGGTACAGCGTGGGCGCGCGGAAGGCGGTTCCCACGGTTGCGGTGGCACGCCAGTTGGGTGCAAATTCGTAGCCATAGGCTGCGCTGCCCGTGGTCTTGCCGCCGAATTCACTGTCGTCGTCGCGGCGCAGGTTTAACTGCACGGTGTGTGCACCGCTGTGCATGCCGTAGCCCAGCGCCAGCGCATTCTGGCTGCGGTCGCGGTCGATGCCGCCGTTCACCAGCGAATCCTCACGGCGCTCCAGCGCGGCCGTTATGGTGTGAATGCCGTAACGCCACTCGTTCTGGAACAGGTAGTTGTGCAGGCGGGTATCGGTCTGGTAGGGCGATGGCCGGGTTTCGTAGTAATCGCGCGATTGGGTGAGTTGCAGCTTGGTGCTGTAGTGGTCGGTCCACTTGGCCTGCCAGTTCAGGCCCAACGCATACATCTTGTTGATGCTGCGGTCATCTTCCTTGGGGGAGACGTCGTAGCCCGAATTCATGTTGCTGGCCATCATGGTGGCTTCCAGCCGGTGCTGCTGGTTGAGCTGGTAGCCCAGGCGCGCATTGACCGCGTTGTTGCGGTAGCCGTCCTTGTCGGGGTTGGCGGTGGCCGTGGTGCGCGCGTTGAAGCCATCCGATTGTGCGCGGTTGAGGCCAATCGAGTAGTCCCACGCCCCTTCGCCACCAGAGATGCCGGCTTCGGCCGTATAGGTGCCACGGTTGCCAACGCCAAAGCCCACATAGGGCTTGGGCGCGCCTTCGCCCTTCTTGGTGAAGATCTGCACCACGCCGCCCATGGCATCCGACCCATACACGGCCGCTGCCGGGCCGCGCAGCACTTCGATGCGGTCGATGAGCGCCAGCGGAAGGTTTTGCCACGAGGCACCGCCGGTGGACTGCGAATCGACGCGCACGCCATCCACATACACGGCGGTAAAGCGCGTCTCGGCACCTCGAATGAACAAGCTGGTACTGGTGCCCGGGCCGCCATTGCGGGTCATCTGGATACCCGGCACGCGTGCCAGCACATCGGCCACGCCACCTGGCCCCTGGCGCTCAATGGTCTTGCTGTCGATGATGGACATATCGGCCGTCAGATCGGACAGCGGTTGCTCGATGCGGTTGGCGGTGACTACCATCGCCTCCAGGGTTTTACCCTCTGTTTCATTCGCAGTCTGGGCCTGTGCCGACAGGCTGGCAGCCATCAGAGCCGCCGCCAGGGCAATGCGGGTGTATGGCGAGTGCAACGAAGAAAAAACGATAGCAGAATCGGGCGCGCACAGGCGCACCACTGGCGAATGGGAATGCATCTACATCTCAAGCGATGAAGTACCCCGCGCCAGCCTCCCCGCCGGCAAATGGGGAAAAACAGAAGCGGCGCGCTCTGCAGCGCACCGCCATCCACAGTGTTGGCCGGTATCCGGGCTGACGATGACACAGCGCGCGCCTTCCCAGAGACTTGTTCAAGGTATCCAGTGGCTTAGAGTGCGGGCTGCGGAGGGCAAATACCGTCCATCGCTTACCGTTGCGGGGGCAGCGCAGGTTGAGCATGGCTTGTAGGGCACAAGCGCACTCCCCTGCTTCCCGTTGAACTGCCAGAATGTGAACCACCATGGCGAGCACCAACGGGTACAATTTTATCGTCTTTACTGTTGCGCTTTAATAAAACTGTCTCTCTATGGTCACTACGCCTTCTTTGGACCTGATGCTTGAGCGGGTGGAAACTTTGCTGACCCGCTACGAACAACTGCAGCGCGCGCATGCCACCCTGCAGGAACAGGTGGATACCCTCACCCATGAACGCGACTCCCTACAATCGCGCCTGACGGCCGCCCGCTCGCGCGTTGACGCGCTGATCGAACGCCTGCCCAAGACTTTTGACCAGGACGAATCATGAAGCAGCTTGAAGTTCACATCATGCAGCAAAGCTATATGCTGGGCTGTCCCGAAGGCCAGGAAGAGCGACTGATGGCCGCCGTCAAGCAGGTGGATGAAGCCATGTGCGGCATCCGCGACGCCGGCAAGATTCGTGGACGCGAGCGCATCGCCGTGCTGGCTGCCCTCAACATGGCCTTTGATCTGCTCGATCTGAAAACCCAGAACACCGAGCTGAACCAGGAAGCCGAACAGGCCCGTACCCAGGTGGCGCAGCTTGAGCAGGCCGAACCCGCTACCGCCCAGGCTTCGCTCGACTGGGAGGAGCCCCGCCTGCAATCCATCATGCAGCGCCTCGATGCCGCCACTGGACAGCCAGCCACAGGCAATGCGACGCAGACGGTGTAGGGTTTTGCAAAACGCCTCCATCGGCTCGCACACAACACCAGATCGCGGCCGCATGCAAGCATTTGCTGAAAAATCGGCATTGAGCCCATATTCAGCAATCAGTGGGCGCTATTGTTTTTGCCCAGCCTTTGGGCATTGAATTGGTTTTTTACGGCCATCCCCCCCTGGCTGCCGGTACAATGGAGCCGTTCGCAGCCCTGCCAGACTTTATAGTTCCTTGAACCAATGCTCTACGAGCACGGGCTTGGTACATCACCTATTGAGCGTGATCGTCTCGCGTCAGATGAACCCAACGATAGGTTGCCCTTGCCCACCTGAACCCCCGGTTCAGGATGACGGTCTGGTGGATCCGCTGCGAACACCTGTTTTCGGCCTGGCTGGCCTGATCCGAAGCAATGAGGCCAGCCACTTTCAACTTCTCCTCTCCGCCGCGGCGGGGTTTCAGGCCACCTGGTTCAGGTGGCCTTTTTACTGGGCGTACCACAACCGTCCAGGTGAATACTGGTGCCCATGACTGATCCCATCGTTCTGCTTCCGCTCTCGTGCGTGGGCTTGATCACCGGCTTTCTGGCGGGCCTGCTTGGCATCGGCGGGGGCATGGTGCTGGTGCCTTTCATGACCTACATCCTGGGCACCCAGGCCGTTGCCCCGGAACTGGCCATCAAGATGGCGATTGCCACGTCGATGGCAACCATCATGTTCACCTCCATCTCCAGCGTGCGCGCCCACCACCAGCGCGGCGCCGTGCGCTGGGACATCGCTCGGCGCCTTGCGCCCGGCATCGTGCTGGGCGGACTGGTCGCGAGCCTGGGCATCTTTTCGCTGCTCAAAGGCCAGTATCTGGGCCTGTTCTTCGGGCTGTTTGTCGGCTACTCGGCACTGCGCATGTTTCGCAAATCCCAAACCGCAGCCACGCGCACCATGCCGGGCACAGGTGGCCAACTGGCAGCCGGCGGGGTGATCGGTTGCCTCTCGGGGCTGGTTGGTGCAGGCGGGGCCTTCATCAGCGTGCCGTTCATGACCTGGTGCAATGTGCCCATCCACAACGCAGTGGCCACCAGCGCAGCGCTGGGCTTCCCGATTGCCGTGACCAATGTGCTGGGCTTCATGGTGGCGGGGCTGCATGTACAAGGCCTGCCGCCCCACTCGCTGGGTTATATCTGGCTGCCCGGCCTGCTGGCGGTATCCATATGCAGCGTACTGACAGCGCCGCTGGGCGCCAGGGCGGCGCACCGGCTGCCAGTGGCCCAGCTCAAGAAGATATTTGGCGGCATTCTGCTGTGCCTGGCGGTCTACATGCTCTACAAGAGCCTGAGGGCCTGGTAAGGCGTTGAGCCGCAGGCAGGCTCCTAGATGATTTTCGAGAACCGGGCCCGCGTGCGATCCGCCTGCAGGTGCTTGTCAAACACCATGGCCACGCCACGCACAAAGTACCAGCCCAGCTCGGTCACGGACACGGCATCGCCAGTGATCTGAACCAGCCCCTGCTCCTGCATGCTGCGCAGTTGCTCCAGCTCGGCGGCAAAGTACTGGCGAAAATCGATCAGCCAGGCCTGCTCCACCGATTCGATCACCAGGCTGCCCTGGCACATCAGGCCCATGATCACGGAGCGGCGCAGCATGTCATCGCGCGAGAGTGCCAGGCCTCGCACCACAGGAATCTGCCCCTGGTCGATCAGGTCGTAGTACTCCTCCAGCGTCTTGGCATTCTGGCTGTAGGTAGCGCCGATCTTGCCAATGGCCGAGACACCCAGCGCCAGCAGATCGCAATCGGGCTGCGTGCTGTAGCCTTGAAAGTTGCGGTGCAGGCGCCCTTGGCGCTTGGCCACGGCCAGAGCATCATCAGGCAGCGCGAAGTGGTCCATACCTACATAGACGTATCCGCCCGCCTGCAGGGCTTCCAGCGCCTGGGCCAGCATGGTCAGCTTGTCAACGGGCTTGGGAAGATCCTGCACGACAATGCGGCGTTGGGGCTTGAAACGTTCAGGCAGATGCGCATAGGCATACAGCGCAATACGATCGGGCCGCAGTTGGCTCACCAGTTCCATCGTGTGTGCAAAACTGACCGGCGTCTGGTGAGGCAGGCCGTAGATCAGGTCAATATTGATGGATTCAAAGCCAATCAACCGCGCCTGGGCCATCAGGGAAAAAACCTGCTCCGAGGACTGCTCGCGGTGCACTGCCTTTTGCACTTGCGGGTCAAAATCCTGCACGCCGAAACTCAGGCGATTGAAGCCCAGTCGAAACAGGTGTGCGAGGCGCTCCCCGCTCACGGTCCGTGGATCGACCTCGATCGAGTACTCACCCCCCGGCTGCAGCTGGAACCGGCTTTTGAACATGTCCATCAGGCGTGAGAGCCCATCGTCGGAGAGGAAGGTGGGCGATCCGCCGCCGAGGTGCAGCTGGCTGACGGTCTGGCGGGCCGGGCAGTGGGCCAGTTGCAGATCCAGTTCACGCTCCAGATAATCCAGGTATTCGTCGGCGCGTTCGGGATGCCTGGTGATGATCTTGTTGCAGGCGCAGTAGTAGCACAGTGATTCGCAGAACGGAATGTGCACATACAGCGACAAGGGTGCCAAGCGGGTACCCAGCCCGGTTCGCCGCTGCTCCAGCGCCTGCTTGTAGCCATTCGCACCAAAGGCTTCAACAAATCGGTCTGCGGTAGGATACGAAGTGTAACGGGGGCCGGGTACATCAAACCGGCGCAACAAATCGGGGGTCAGGGAAATCATGGTCTCAATTCCGTACGGATGCCCCAATGTGCCGCAACCGGCCGGCCACGTCCTTGACTTACATCAAGAGTATTTTTTTTGTCTGCGTAGACAATGGAAGCATTCAAGGAACCTCCGCCCCCGCGCGATCTTTTTGTGAACGGATATTGACTCATGACAGCCAACACAATCAAAGTGGTCTGCTCCAACTGCAACCTGCGAGAGCTGTGCATGCCCGTGGGTCTGTCGCCCGACCAGATGGATCGCATCGATGAGATCGTGGCCACGCGCCGCAGAATCAAGCGCGGGGGAGCGCTGTTTCGCAACGGCGAGGCGTTCACATCACTGTACGCGATTCGCACCGGTTTCTTCAAGACCAGCGTGGCCACCGAAGATGGACGCGATCAAGTCACAGGTTTTCAGATGGCAGGCGAAATCATTGGTCTGGACGGCATCGTCAACGACCAGCATTCCTGTGATGCCATTGCGCTGGAAGATGCGGAAGTCTGCGTGATGCCCTATTCCAAGCTGGAAGAGCTGTCGCGCGAAGTGAATGCCTTGCAGCACCACGTTCACAAGGTGATGAGCCGCGAAATCGTGCGCGAACACGGTGTGATGCTGCTGCTAGGCAGCATGCGCGCCGAGGAACGCCTGGCCGCATTCGTGCTCAATCTGGTGCAGCGCCTGCACGCGCGGGGCTTCTCGCAGTCCGAGCTGATACTGCGCATGACGCGGGAAGAAATCGGCAGCTATCTGGGCCTGAAGCTGGAGACCGTGAGCCGCACCTTCTCCAAGTTCGCGGAAGACGGCATCATCGAAGTCAAACAACGCCATGTACGCATCCTGGATACCGACAAGCTGCAGGCCCTGATTAACAGCCAGCAATGCACGGTCTGAGTAGGCCTACCGTGCTCCCGGCAAACATATGCTGCCATTGTCGGCTCTGACACAGCGCAAGGCAGCCTTTGCGCCAATGGGTTAAGGTACAAACATGCAGCCGCCCCGGTTGCACCCTCGAAAGGAGCTGAAGATGTACAACCATATCCTGCTCGCCACCGATGGATCCGAGCTGTCCGAAAAAGCAGTGCAGCATGCGCTTGCTCTGGCCAAGCTGGGACAGACCCAGATCACCGTGGTCAATATCTCGCCCAACTACCCCCGCAGTTACTTTGAAGGCAGCGCGGTCATCGACCTCAAGGAGGTGGAACGTATCCAGCAAGGCTGGCTGGACGCCGCCCAGGTCGTGGTCGACAAGGTCGTTGCCCAGGGAACTGCAGTGGGCGTGCCGGTAAAGAGCATTGTTCTGCAATCCGATCTGGTGGCCGAATCGCTGCTCAAGACCGCGGAAAAGGAGCACTGTGACCTGATCGTCATGGCCTCGCATGGCTATCGCGGCATCAAGCGCCTGCTGCTGGGCAGCGAGACCCAGCATGTGTTGACGCATGCCACGATTCCGGTGCTGGTACTGCGCTGAGTTTCTGGCAAATCCGGCCTGCAGCGCATGCGGGCCAAGGACAGCCACCTTGTTTTCAGTAGCAGAGCGAACGGCAGGTTTGAGTGCCCGCCGCTTATAAAAAGAGAAGGCTTTTAGCCTTCTCTTTTGCTTTACGGCCTCCAGCCGCCCTGGTTCATGGATTGGCTTGAAGGCGCCAAGAGCTTCAACCCTTGAACAGGTCCTGGTATTGCGCCCGCAGCAGATTCTTTTGCACCTTTCCCATGGTGTTGCGCGGCAGCTCGTTCACCACAAAGCAGCGCTTGGGAATCTTGAAATTGGCCAGCTGTTTTTTCAGCGTCGCAATGATGCCTTCGGCATCTGCGGCCTGGCCTGGCTTGGCAATGACCACGGCAACCCCCACTTCGCCAAAGTCAGGGTGCGGTACGCCAACCAGGGCACTTTCGGCCACGCCGGGCAGTTCGTTGATGAAGCCTTCGATCTCTGCCGGGTAGACGTTGTAGCCGCCCGAGATGATCAAATCCTTGCTGCGACCCACAATCGTCACGTAGCCGCGCGCGTCCACCTTGCCGACATCACCGGTCTTGAACCAGGCATCCTTCGTGAACTCTTCGGCGGTCTTCTCAGGCATGCGCCAATAGCCACTGAACACATTGGGGCCTTGTACCTGGATGTTGCCGATCTCGCCAGCCGGTAGCGGCTGACCATCATCGCCCTGCACGCGCACGCCCACACCCGGCAGTGGAAAGCCGACGGTGCCGCCCCGGCGCTCGTCCTGCCCGTCGTAGCGGCTATCGGCACGGTAGGGGTTGGAGACAAGCATGATGGTTTCGCTCATGCCGTAGCGCTCCAGGATGGTGTGGCCGGTGCGCTCCTGCCATTCGCGGAAGGTCTCGATCAGGAGCGGCGCGGAGCCGGAAATGAAGAGGCGCATGTTCCGGGTGGCGGCCCTCGTGAGCGTGGGCTCGGCCAGCATGCGTACATACAGGGTGGGAACACCCATGAAGACGGTAGCGCGCTCCATCGCAGCGATCACGGCCTTGGGCTCGAATTTGGAGAACCAGATCATCTTGCTGCCATTGAGCAGAGCCGCATGGATGGCGACGAACAGGCCGTGCACATGGAAGATCGGCAGTGCATGGATCAGCACGTCACCCTCCTTCCAGCCCCAGTAGTCCTTCAGCATCACTGCATTGCTCAGCAGGTTGCCGTGGCTCAGCATGGCCCCCTTGCTGCGGCCGGTGGTGCCACTGGTGTACAGAATGGCGGCCATGTCGTCGACTTGCCTGACGGCAGGCTCATGCGTATCGGCACAGTGCACAGCACGCTCCAGCAAGGTGCCGCTGCGGTCATCGCCCAACGTGAAAACGCTTTGTGTGCCGCACTGGAAGGCGATTTTGGACACCCAGCCAAAGTTCTGCGGCGAGCACACCACCACGGCTGGTTCCGCATTGGTGATGAAATATTCGATCTCGGCACTTTGGTAGGCGGTGTTCAGCGGCAGGAAAACGTAGCCTGCTCGCAGGGTGGCCAGGTACAGCGCCATGGCTTCCACCGATTTCTCGACCTGTACCGCTACGCGGCTGCCTGCGGGTATCTTCAGGCTGCCCAGCAGATTGGCAATGCGGGCACTCATGCGGTCCAGATCACGCCAGCTGTAGTTCAGCGGCTCACCACTGGCCGATGTGGTCTCCACGGCGATGGCATCCAGGTCTTTGGGAAAGGCTGCGCGCAGCGCGCAAAACAGGTTGTCGTTTTTCATGTCTGTCTCTGGTTGGTTAGGTCCTGGGCGTCTTGGCAGGCGCCTTCAGAATTGGGGAGCCCGCTTGGCCACAAAGGCTGCAATGCCTTCGCGGTGTTCGGCAGAATCGGCATAAGCATAGGGTTGCGCCAGAGCGGGGGCAGCCATGTCGCCTGCCGCCAGCGCACGCAGGGTTTGTTTGTTGAGCCTTGCCGCCTGGGGAGCCAGACTCGCCACGCGCGCCGCAGTTTCGGCAACGTGCGCGGCCAGCAGGTCAGGTTCCATGCAGCGGCTGACAAACCCGGCGGCCTGCATCTGGTCTGCGCCAAACACCGCAGCTTCGAGCAGCATCTGCCGGGCTTTCATGGCGCCCACCTGGCTGGCTACCAGCGCAGCTTCCTTGGGTGCCATCGGAAAACCCAGCTTGGCAATGGGTGCGCCAAACTTGGCATTGGTGGCGGCAATACGGATGTCGCAGCAACTGGCAATCTCCACACCTGCGCCCATGCAGGCGCCACGGATGGCCGCGATGACGGGGATGTCACAACGGAGCATGGCATCCAGTCCTGCCCAGACTTCGCCTTCGTGAAAAGCAGCCAGGGTGTCAGGCGCGAAGCGAAAGCGCTCGTACTCCGAGATATCGCCACCAGCGCAGAACGCATCCCCTTCACCTTCGATCACGATGCAGCGCGCAGCCGGATTGCGCTGCAAGCTCTCAAAAACAGAGCGTAGCTCCCGCCACATGTCGCGCGACATGGCATTGAGCTTGCCCGGGTGGCTGAGCACCACGCGCACGATATGCGCATGGTCTCGGCCATCCGCAGCCACCCACGCCTCCTGCCTGATCTGACCTGCCATCACCCCACTCCCATGTGATTCCATTCCTGCATTCGTCAATGGCTGGCCAGCTTCGCAGGCGGCATGCCTTCCAAGCCTGCGCCTTGCGTTTTCACCATCGGGTGATGAAGAAACGGAATGCATGCCTTTATTCGATCTTGGCGCCCGAGGCCTTGACCACCGCCGCCCAGCGCTTGACTTCGTCGTTCACAAAGGCGGCAAACTGCGGCTGCGTCATGCTGCCATAGTCCGCCCCATTTTTCGCCCAGACCGCCTTGATTTCTTCGGAAGCCCCCATTCGCCTGACCTCCTCCACCATGCGCGCCTGCACCTCGGGTGCCGTTCCCTTGACGGCCCACAGGCCGTACCAGGTGGTGACGTTGTAGTCGGGCAGCCCCACTTCGGCAGCACAGGGCACATCAGGCAGCGATGGGTTGCGCCTGTCACCGGCCACCATCAGGCATTTGATGCGACCCGCAGCAATGTGCGCCGCCGATGAACCCAGGCCGTCAAACAGCATATCCACATTGCCCGCTATCAAATCCTGCAGCGCCGGCCCCGCACCCTTGTAGGGCACATGCAGGATATCGGTCTTGCTCTGTATCTTGAACAACTCGCCTGCCAGATGGTGGCTGGAGCCAGCCCCCGCCGATGCGAATGTCATCTTGCCGGGATTGGCCTTGAGCTGGGCCAGCAGCTCCTGCATGTTCTTGATAGGCAGTTTCTTGGGGTTGATGACCAGCACCTGCGGCACTGTCGCGAGCAGCGCCAGCGGCACCAGATCCTTCTGGATGTCGTAATCGAGCTTGGGATAGACCGAGGGTGCGATCACGTGGTGCGTGCCGCCCATGAAGAAGGTATAGCCATCGTGCGGCTGGCGCGCCGCGTAGCTGGCGCCCAAGGTTCCACCCGCGCCGCCCTTGTTGTCGATCACGAGGGTTTTGCCGGTGGTCTTGGAGAACTGCGAGGACAGCGGGCGCGCGAACGCGTCCGTACCGCCACCCGCAGGAAAAGGCACCACCCAGGTCACCGGTTTGCTCGGCCAGTCCTTGGCGGATTCCGCCATGGCCCATAGCGGCAGACCGCCCGCCGCCATGCCTGCGGCCATCTGGCCCAGGAAATGCCGGCGCGGCAAGGGGTGGAAAGAAATTCCAGGATTGCGCTTGCTCATGTTTGTCTCCTTGCTATTTTTTGCTGCGGCGGGGTGGAACCTGTTCCGGCTCTCTGCTGCAGCCTGTCTCCTGCACTACCAAACCGGCCCGGCAGACGGATGGGCCAGCGTCGATGCTCCTTTTTCACTGCCGTATGGCGGCAAATTGCAACCAATCACTCGTCAATGAGAGCTGCAGGCGCCTGTCGCTATTGGTTTTCAAGATCTTTTCCATCGAAAACCCAATAAAGACAGGCGCAACCAGCTATTGTTTTTGAAGACCGGATCAGGCCTTGGCCTGCGATTCAATCGCCGATGACACCGGCACCTTGCCCTGGGCCAGCAGACTGCGGTGTTTGTCTAGGCGCTTCAAGTCATACAGGTAGTTCACCATCAACCCGTAGGATTGCTTGACGCCCTTGGCAGAAGGGTCGCCCGCCCAGTTGAGCCGCTCCACCCGCGCGCCATTGCCCAGATGGAAACGCGCCACAGGGTCCACAGGCCGGCCCTGCACCAGGGTCTTGCCCAGGTAGACGGCGGCGGCATGGGTCAGCAGCTTGGCCTGTACGCTGTCGGCGGCAAGCTCGGTGGGCTTGTCATACATGGCCAGCCATTGCGCGCCATCCATGGTCTCGTTGCCCAGTTCCTTGGCGAGGTCCGCACGCAGGCGCTTGTCAGCGCCTTCCCAGACGGCATCTGCATGCTTGCCCAGCCAGTGGCGAAAGCCCGGAATGGGCGACAGGGTGGCAAAGGTGCGCAGCTTGGGAAACTCCTGCAGCAATTGCTCCACCACGTTCTTGATCAGGGAATCGCCAAAGCTCACGCCGCGCAATCCTGTCTGTGTATTGCTGATGGAATAGAAGATAGCCGTGCTTGCCTTGGTCAGATCAGCTGCGGCGGCCGCTTCATCGAGCAGGGGCGTGATGGAATCGGACATCTTGCCGACCAGCGCCACCTCCACAAAGATCAGCGGCTCGCCCGGCAGACGGGGGTGAAAGAATCCATAGCAGCGACGGTCACTGTCGAGCCGGTTTTTCAGATCGGCCCAGCTGCGGATGTCGTGCACGGCTTCGTATTTGATGAGTTTTTCCAGCAGCGACGCGGGCGAATCCCAGTTAAGGCTGCGCATTTCCAGAAACGCCACATCAAACCAGGTGGAGAACAGGTACTCCAGATCGGCATCGAGCGTACCCAGCCATTCCTCGGTCTTGAGCAGCGGCAGCAGATCGGCACGCAGATCGAGCAAAAAGCGCATGCCTTGGGGCGGCACGGCAAAGCGCTGCAGCAGCCGCATGCGCGGGGTCTGCAAGGCGCGGCGCAAGTGCTTTTCGGCAGCGCCCATGCCAGAGGTGCCCAGCGCATCCTCATAACGCTGGCGCGCCTGCTGGATCTTGGCCACATCGGGCACAAACTGATCACACAGCAGGCGCCACAGATCCTGCCGCTCTGCGGGTGCCGCACCGGCATACCACTGCATCACCTGCTCGGCCAGGCGTCCGCCCTCCACATCGCTCACCTCGCTGGCAGCCGCCCCCTGCAAGTCAGCCAGTACACGGCGCAGTTCACGCGGGGACAAGGCCTCGGCGCCACGGCGCAAGGTGGCCTTGAGGCGCTCGGTCGTGTTCCGCTCCCCTTCAGGTACATCGTTGCCCAACTCGGCAGGAATGCCAACCGAGCGCAACCAGGCCGCGCTTTTTTGCAGCCAGCCGGAGGCCATCGACCCGATATCGGTGGCAGCGCTTGCTGCGGTTTCGTTGGATTCAGAGGTCTTGGTCATAAGGCGATTCTCGACAGGGACAAGGTGGTCATGCGCTGCAAAGCCTTGCGCTGCTGCAGCAAATGGTGGCGCATGGCTTGCTCGGCAGCATCTGGCTTGCCCGCCACCATGGCTTCGTAAATGTTCAGGTGCTCCTGCAGGCTGCCCGCCAGGCGGCCGGGCGCACTCAGTTGCTGCAGACGCGCCAGCCGCAGGATGCGACGCAGATCTGCAATGGTCTGTGCCAGCCAACGGTTATCGGCCAACGTGATGAAGGCTTCGTGAATCTGGTGATTCATGCGGTAATAACCCGCAATATCGCCCGATTGGGCGCAATGCGTGAGCTGCTCGTGCATCACGTCGAGCACGGCGCGGTCGGCGGCGCTCAGCTTGTGGGTGGCTTCGAACGCCGCCCGCCCTTCGAGCAGAGCAATCACCGGAAAGATGTCATCCAGGTCACGGTCGGTGATCTTCTCGACAAAGCAGCCCCGGCGCGGCTCGTGGCGCAGCAGCCCCTCCGAGACCAGCAGCTTGAGCGCCTCGCGCAGCGGCGTGCGCGATACCTCCAGTTGATCGCACAGGGCCTTCTCATCCAGCAATTCGCCGGGCTCCAGCTCGCCCGCAAAAATGAGGTCGCGGACCTGGGTGGCGACGGTGTCATGCAAGGGTTGCGCGGCTGTGGCCATTCACGTGCTTCCTCAAGACAATGAAGAATCCGCAGTTGCAGGAAACGCTGTCCAGCCATGCGAGCGATATGCACAGGCATGTCGAACTCTGTAACCATTGCGTGCGGCTGCTGTAATTATGGAAAATAACACAGCATTTCGCATTGCGTATTTACACCAAGTCCGCTCTGTTACCGTTGCCTGACAACCCCTGCCCGCAGCTTGCCTCAAGCCTCGAGATGACCCGGCAATAAAAAAGCAGGCACAAAGGCCTGCCTAATGTGGAGCGGTGGAGGATCAGTCCTTGCCGTACGGATCAAAGTCAAAGTACTTGTCGGCAATCTTCTTGTAAGTGCCGTTGGTGCGGATCGCGGCGATCGCATCGTTCAGCTCCTTCTTCAGCTCCGGCTGGCCCTTGCGCAAGGCAATGCTGGCACCTTCACCAAAAATCTTCTTGTCGACCAGCGTGTCGCTGACGAATTCGAATTTCTGGCCTTCCGGCTTCTTCAGGAAGCCATAGGCGATTTCCACGCTGTCGGCCACGGAGCCATCGAGGCGGCCCGAATTGATGTCCAGGTAGACGGGGTCGCGGCCAGGGTAGGACACCACATCGGCACCTGCGGGCTTCAGATAGGCTAGCGCCCATTTTTCCTGAATGCTGGCCTTGAGCACGCCAATCTTCTTGCCCTTGAGCGACTCGGGGCCGGTGTACTTGAAGCCCTTGGGCATCACGACACGAGCGCCGGTGTGGTAGTACTTATTGGTGAAATCCACCACGCGGGCACGGTCTTCGGTCTTGGCCATGGAGCTGATGATCACGTCGTACTTCTTGGCCTGCAGTCCGGGAATCATGCCGTCCCACACCTGCTCGACAAACACGCACTTGCGCTTGATCTGCTCGCACACCGCATTGGCGATATCGATATCGAAACCTGCGGGCTGGCCCGATGGCAGCTTGTAGGTGAAGGGCTCGTACGACAGATCGACGGCCACCTTCAGGTCCTGCTGGGCAAACGCCTTTGCAGACAGGCCCATCAGCGCACAGGCGGCCAGGGTAACAGCCAAAACTTTCTTCATTCCACGACTCCAAGAACTAGACGGATGAGGGAGGCCGTGCCACAGGCGCAGCCATTGGCGGACGCGTGGCAGCCTTTGTTTGAAACAAACGGTCAGTATAGTGCCGGCCCGGACCCCGTCAGGGGTTTGTCACACGGCTGCCGCAATGGACTGGCTGCGGCCGCGGTTCCACAGGAAGAGGCCAAACAGCACCATGGGTACGCATAGCCACTGGCCCATGCTCATGCCCAGCGACAGCAGGCCCAGGAAATCGTCCGGCTCGCGGAAGTACTCGGCCGTGAAGCGCAGCACACCATACCCCACCATGAAGATGCCTGCCACCTGGCCTTCACCACGCGGCTTGCGCGAGTACCACCACAGCAGAATGAACAGCAGCACACCTTCCAGCAGAAACTGGTAGATCTGCGACGGGTGGCGCGGCAGCATGGACCCGCTTTGCGGAAACACCATGGCCCAGGGCAGCTCGGGGCTGGCAAAGCGGCCCCACAACTCGCCATTGATGAAGTTGCCGATGCGGCCCGATGCCAGCCCCAGTGGGATGCAGGGCGCTACAAAATCGGCCACTTGCAGCCAGGGGCGCCCCTTGAGCCGGGCAAACAGCAGCATGGACACGATCACACCGATCAGCCCACCGTGGAAACTCATGCCGCCTTGCCAGATGGCAAACACTTCCAGCGGATGGCTCAGGTAGTAACCCGGTTTGTAGAACAGGCAGTAGCCCAGGCGGCCCCCTGCAATTACACCCAGCACGCCATAGAACAGAATATCTTCCACGTCCTTGCGCACCCAGCGCGACGGTGTGGTGATCGATGCAAAAGGCTGGTCCTTGAGGCGACGAATGCCCAGCAGCAGGAACAGGCCAAAGGCAACCAGATACGTCAGGCCATACCAATGCACGGCCAGCGGACCGATCTTGATGGCGATGGGATCGAATTGGGGATACATCAGCATGGCAGGCATTGTGCCGTAGAACCTTGGCCGCCCTGTGAGAACGTGTTTACGATCTCGGCGCAACTGCGTTGGCGCCAGCAGGCAGATTCGGTACAGTGGAATATGGCCTGCATTCGGGTGCCGGCAAGCATCCGCCAGGGCCAGCGCATTCGATTACACAATCAACGGCAATGTTTTGTCGCTTTTATTTTCGCCGTTTTGACAATTTTCAATCGTCATTTTCGACGATTTGAATTCATTGAGTTTAATTTTCAATGCAATATGTCAGAAAAGCTTCCTGCGGGCGATATACTGCCCGGGCGAATGCAGTCCGGCACTCGCTAGAATCCCTTTTTCCGCCACGAGCGTACACATTGCCATGACCTCCACCAGCGTTCCTCTGACCGGTAGTATTGTTGCCCTGATCACTCCCATGCAAGCCGATGGCAGCGTGGATTACGGCAGCCTGCGAAAACTGATCGACTGGCATATTGCCGAGGGCACCAATTGCATTGGCGTGGTCGGCACCTCCGGGGAATCGCCCACGGTGACCGTGGAAGAGCACATGGAGATCATCCGTGTGGCAGTGGAGCAAGCCGACAAGCGCGTTCCCATCATGGCCGGCTGCGGCGCCAACTCCACCCATGAAGCCATCACGCTGGCCAAGTATGCCAAGAGCGTGGGTGCTGACAGCCAGCTGCAGGTCGTCCCCTACTACAACAAGCCTACGCAGGAAGGTCAGTACCAGCATTTCAAGGCCATTGCCGAGGCGGTGGGTGATCTGCCGATCTTCCTGTACAACGTGCCCGGCCGCACCGTCGCCGACATGCAGTACGAAACCGTGCTGCGCCTGGCCGAACTGCCCGGCATTGTCGGCATCAAGGAAGCAACCGGAAACATCGAGCGCGCGCAGTGGCTGATCAAGGACGCGCCAGCGAATTTCGGCATCTACTCGGGCGATGACCCGACCGCAGTCGCCCTGATGCTGTGCGGCGGCCACGGCAATGTGAGCGTGACCGCCAACGTCGCGCCACGGCTGATGAGCCAGTTGTGCGAAGCGGCAATTGCCAAGGATGTGCGTCGGGCTATGGAAATTCAGAATAAACTGCTGCCGCTGCACAAGAGCCTGTTCTTGGAGGCCAATCCCATTCCTGTAAAGTGGGCGGCCAACAAGATGGGGCTGTGTGGCCCAACCCTGCGCCTGCCAATGACTGAGCTCTCACCCAGCCTGCATGGCACGGTGGAAGCTGCGATGCGTGAAGTCGGCCTGCTGTAACAAGGCTTTCCACGCGTTGTCTCTGTTAAGGATTTGAACGTGAATTCCCTCGCAAAACTTAGCGTCCTCGGCCTGTCGATCACTTTGGCTGCCTGCAGCAGCACCAGCGACCTGCTCTCTGGTGACAAGATCGACTACAAGAGTGCCACCAAGGGCCCGACGCTGGAAGTGCCTCCCGACCTGACCCAGCTGTCCAAGGACACCCGCTACGTGGTGCCTGGCGGCACCGTGTCTGCGGCTGCCTACCAGGTGCAGCAGGACAACAAGCCCAAGGGGCAGGTCAACGCCGCCGTCAGCAAGATCGGCGATGTGCAGATCGAGCGCGATGGCAACCAGCGCTGGCTGGTGATAGACCGCTCCGCCGACAAGGTGTGGGAACCCGTCAAGGACTTCTGGCAGGAAAGCGGTTTCTCGCTGACCATCGATCGCCCGGACATCGGCATCATGGAAACCGACTGGGCCGAAAACCGCGCCAAGCTGCCGCAGGATTTCATCCGCAAGTCCATCGGCAAGATCTTCGACTCGATCTACTCGACCGGCGAGCAGGACAAGTTCCGCACCCGCATTGAGCGCCGCCCCGATGGCAAGACCGAAATCTATGTGAGCCACCGCGGCATGGAAGAAGTCTATTCCAACAAGGAAAAGGACAGCACCATCTGGCAGCCACGCAAGGCCGATCCGGAACTGGAAACCGAGTTCCTGCGTCGCATCATGGTCAAGCTGGGCGTGAGTGAAGAGCAGTCCAAGGCGATTGCGGCGGCACCACTGGCGCCTGTCACCACCTCCAAGATCGCCACGCAAAATGGTGCCCCGGTGCTGGAAGTGGCCGATCCGTTCGACCGCACATGGCGCCGCGTTGGCCTTGCACTTGATCGCACGGGCTTTACCGTCGAGGATCGCGACCGCAGCCAGGGCATCTACTACGTGCGCTACATCGATCCGACCGATCTGAACAAGAAGCCCGATGGTTTCTTTGCCAAGATCTTCAATCGCAACCCCGATGCACCCGAGCCGATCAAGTACCGTATCCAGGTCAAGAGCGACAACGCCACCAGCGTGGTTTCCGTGCTGAGCGCCAGTGGCCAGGCAGACACATCGGCCAATGCCCAGCGCATTGTGAAGGTGCTGGCTGACGACATGAAGTAAGCCTTCAAAGCCGCCTCAACCCCAACCGCAAGCCACTGCCTCACCGCAGTGGCTTTTTCATGGTGCGGAACCGCCTGCGCGCCCAATCCTTGCTGGCCCCAGAAGGACCACCAGCATGCTCGTAGCGAGGGACTCCGTAACGCTGCCAGTGCTTGCGCTTTGCTTCTGCCTAAAAGAAATCCACCTCCAGCGCGACTGGCATACACCTTCATTCATTTTTTAATAGCAAATAACACCAACCAGGCAAAGTGCCTTCTTGCGTTCCGTTGCGCTGCCTGCGTCCGTAAACATCGAAATCCCAAAAAGCAAAAGCCCGCGCGAAGCACGGGCTTTGTAGATTGACCGAAGCCGCCTGCGGCACAGGGCCACAGGCAACGCCATCAATTACTTGGTGGCAGCATCCTTGGCCGCGGTAGCAGCGTTCGAAGCGGCATCAGCAGCAGCCTTGGCAGCGTCAGCAGCAGCAGCGCCAGCGTCCTTGGCGGCATCCTTGGCAGCGTCAGCAGCGTTGCCAGCAGCAGCAGCGGCATCCTTGGCAGCTTCCTTGGTGGCATCAGCAGCAGCAGCACCGGCATCCTTGGCGGCGTCAACAGCGTTCGAAGCAGCGGTACCAGCAGCAGCGGCAGCGTCCTTGGCGGCATCAGCAGCGGCGTTGGCAGCATCTTTGGCGGCTTCAACAGCAGGTGCAGGAGCTTCAACAGGAGCTGGCGCAGGAGCAGCAGCTTCTTCCTTCTTGCCGCAGGCGGCCAGTGCAACAGCAGCGATCAACGAAGCGAGAACAACGGACTTCTTCATTTGGATATTCCTAACCACGGTGGATTCTTGTGATTCAAATCAGAGGCAAACGATTTGCCCCAGGCAGAGCGTGCACAGCACTAGGCTTCTAACGCACCAGACTCGTCGTGGGATTATAGGGATTACCCGAGAGCACAGCCTATGCCTGTGTTGCCGTTATTGTTGCTGCCCAGCAACAATTCATCGAACTTGACGAACTCCGCTTACAAGCCCAGCACGCTGGCCGGCAACGCCGGAGCGCTCTGATGCCTGATCCACTCCTGCAGCATCTCACCTCTGGGCACGACGACCGCACGTTCTGCACTGGCCACGCCAACGCAGCGCTCCACGTCAAGCCGCTCTACCACCCATTGCGGCGACCACAGCACACTGGGCACCAGCGACACATCGCGCGCCTGCAGCAGGCGGCATTGCAGCTTGTGGTCCCACACCGTGCGCCATTGCATCCAGCGCGGATGGCGGCGCGGCAATGCATCAAAGCGATAGGCCAACACGGTCATCAGGCGTCCGTGCCGAGCCCAGCGTTGCAGCAGGTCGGTAGCCGCGCGCGTTCCCCAGGGCCAATCGGCGAAATCCGGATCGGCCACGATCAGCTCGGGCCACCGCTCGTCTGCTGCCCTTTGCAAGAAATGCAACACATGGTTATCGAATGCGGCTCGCCCCTCGAACCGGCCTTCGCATGGCGCAGCTGCAGCTGCAACTGGAGCAGATGCGGCACCGGATACGGATGGTGGAGGCAAAGGCTCCTGCATGTCCGTCATGGCGAATGCGTCATTCAGAGACTGCGTGGGCCCAGCCGTCTTCGCACCACTGCGACAGCAGCGACAGTGCGTCGTCGCTGGCCCCACTCACATCGCGGCGATCAAGGCGGCGTGCATCGGCAAGTTTCTTCATCAGGGTGAAATCCTTGCCGCCAGCCCGGTAGCTCTCGCCATTGATGAAGACGTGGTGACCGTCGTACATCATACGTGTCTTGCGGTCCAGGGCAACCGCTTCCAGCATCGCAGGATTGCCTTCAGGCTCAAACCAGACGTTGGCCTTGGGCTCGGTAAGCGACTCGCCCAGCGCCCGGGCCAACGCCAGCGGCTCTGCCAGGCGCTTTTCCAGACCGATGCGGGCAAATTCCAGCATCTCGGGCGGAATGGCACCGGGCGCCTCCACCGCCGCCTGCTTGGGATCCTTGTAGATGGGTGTGGCAGCCTTCGCACTGCTGTCGCAGTCGTCCACATCGTCAACATCCGACAGGCGCATGAGCAGATCGCCTGCCAGTTCATGCTGCGTCGGAGAACGGAAACCGATGGAGTACGTCATGCACTCGCCTTCGGCCACGCCATCGTGGGCGTAGCGCGGCGGCAGGTACAGCATGTCACCCGGCTCCAGCAGGTACTCCTCCTCCGCCTCGAATTCGGCCAGTATCTTGAGCGGAATGCCGTCCTTGAGCGCCAGGTTCTTCTGTTTGCCAATGCGCCAGCGGCGTTTGCCATGTGCCTGCAGCAAAAACACGTCGTAGCTGTCAAAATGCGGCCCCACACCGCCGCCATTGCTCGCATAGCTGATCATCAGATCGTCAAGGCGGGCTGCAGGAACAAAGGCAAAGCGTTGCAGCAACTGATGCGCCGCAGCATTGTGCAGATCGACCCCTTGCACCAGCAAGGTCCAGTCCTCGGTCTTGAGCGAGGGGATCGCGCGGCGGCTGAACGGGCCGTGCTTGATGCTCCAGGCGCCGCCCTTCTGCTGAATCAAACGCGATTCCACGCCCTCCTGCCCCGCCAGTTCAAACAGTTCTGCACGCGGCAGTGGCAATTGCAGATTTTTCCAGTCGGTCACGGCGCCGCGCACCAGCAGCGGCTTCTTCTGCCAGTAACGGCGCATGAACTGGGCTGGAGAGAGTCCGCCGAGCAGCGGAAGTGCTTGTTCGATTTGCATGGATTTCCCGGAATTGCGATGGCACCAGATGGCGAAACTGCGACAATTGTCCTATGGAAATCACTGATCAATGCGTGGTCGCGCTGACCTGGACCCTCAAAGACACACTGGGCGAAGAGCTGGACGTGCTCGACGAGCCCGTGGAATTCCTCGTCGGCGGCAATGATTTGCTCTCCCGCGTGGAACAGGCTTTGCAAGGCCACACGGTGGGCGACCGCCTGCAACTGCACCTGGAACCCGAAGACGCCTTTGGCGACTACGACGAGGAAAAGGTCTTTCTGGAGCCCCGCGCCCTCTTCCCCAAGGACTTGGAGGAAGGTATGACCATCGACGGCCATGCCTTGCCCCAGGGCACCAATCCTGATGCGCCGCGTGACATGCTCTACACCGTGACCGAGCTGTACCCCGAGCATGTGGTGCTGGACGGCAACCACCCGCTTGCGGGCATTGCGATCCGCTTGGACATCAAGGTGGAAGCTGTGCGCGAAGCCACCGAAGAAGAAATCGGCAACGGCACCTGTGGCACCGGCTTTTTCAAGGTGCAGCCGCAAGCGCCAGGCAACAACCTGCTGCACTGAGCAACACTGTTTTCTGCATCAAGGCAAAAGCCGCAACCGGGCGCCCGGATTGCGGCTTTTTTGATGGTTTTGGCCTCGGGTGCCCGCCCTGCGGGCGGTAACCCATCAATATGCATAGCAAATACAGCCACCAAGCAGACCTTGGCCGTGACCGGCGGCGGCAGCAGCCTCAAGAGAGCTACAGCCTATTTAATGATTTACCTCACTTCGGCATTCACTGACCTTACCGCTTGCTGCGCGCGGCAAACCAGGCGTCCACATCCTTCTGAAACGCAGGCAACACAGCCATCTGCGGTTCGGAATGCTCCACCGTCGCAGCAGGCTGGTCCATCGGCGGTTTTGCATCACCAGCAATAGGCGCAGACTGCACCAACTCCTCCGCCGCAGCGGGCAGCTTGGCCTCCCACTGTTCCACCAGGGTTTTGGCCTTATCGAAGGCATCGCTCAGGTTGGCCGCCTGCGGCAGGCTTTCCTTGAACAAGGCCCGCCCAAAATAGGTGAAATCGTTCTCATCGGCGCAGCCAAATGATGTGCGGTCCGCACGTGATGCCGTCAGCACCCAGGTGGTGGGGCCCTGCAGCGGCGCGATGAAGCCGCCCGAATAGCAGGCCGAAACCACCACCACCTGCCGACGGATGCCCGATGCCTTCAGCAGCTCGCCCAGACGCCTGGCCGAGAGTTGCGGGATCTGCAGGCCACGCATGCCCAATTGCAGATCGTGCTCACGCGAACCATGGCTGGTCAGGTACACAAACAGCAGATCGCGCTCCTTGTTCATCTTCTGACCCAGAGCCCCCAAGGCACGTTCGATGCTGGCCGTAGTGGCCAGCGGCAGACGGGCGACGGAGCTACGGCTGTTGGCCAGCAGCATGCTGCGCCCTTGCGTTCCATAACGCTGGGCAAATTCCTGGCTGACGTATTCGGCCTCGCGGCGGAACACCTCCTGCGTGCCATCACCCGCAATGAAAAGCGCATACATCTGCGCAGCCGTGCCACCGCTGGGCTGCAGCGCTGCCATCTGCTGGGCCAACAAGGCGTTTTGCGCATACAGAGCCTGCTCATTGTTGCGAGCGGCCTGCTCGGGACTGTTGTCTTCGGGCATACCGGCCTCGCCAGCGCTCACCAGCTTGCCACGCCGCCATTGGCCGGTCTGCACGGGCTTGCCTCTCTTGGCGAAGGTCAAGGTACCGCGGCCATGCGGCTGGTCTTTGGCAAACTGGCCTTCGTACACATCGCCATTGGCATATACCATGCGCCCCTTGCCATAGGCCACCGCCGCGTAGAGCGCGCCGGTGTAGCGATCTCCGTTGGGGTAGTCGATCTCGCCTTCGTCGGCACTGGAGCCGTCGAAATCCGCACGGATGCGTTTGCCGTCGGCCAACTGCAACTCGCCCCTGCCCTTGGCCTGGCCGTCACGCATTTCCACTTTGAAGACCACGCCTCCGGGATAGGTCACCTCCATCAGGCCATCAGCCTGGAAGTTCTTGAACGGCCCTGTCATGGTCTGGCCGCCTGCTTCGGTCAGGGTGCCATGCACAAAATGGCCCTTCTCGAACCGTCCTTCGTAGCGGTTGCCGTTGGTGGCCGAGAGCACGCCCTGCCCGTCGTATTCGCCATCGACAAAGTGGCCCTCGTACACCTCGCCCTCCTTGCTGGTGTAGCGCCCCGCGCCGTTCAGGTCGCCATCCTTGAACAGACCCTGGTACACACCATAGGCCAGGGTAAGCGTGCCCTGCCCTTCCATACGACCCTGGTGAAAGGCACCTTCGTAGCGCCGCAACTCGTTCCACACCAGCCGGCCCGTACCCTCCAGCATGCCACCCTTGAGCGGGCCGTAGTACCTGCCGCCATCGGGCAGCACCAGGGTAGGTGTTTCGGCCTGCACACCGGGTACCGGCGCGGGCAGGGCCTGCGCAGCATACAGCTGGCAAGCAGCCGCCATGCACGCGGCCAAAACGGAAGTGCGAAGGGAAAAATGACGGGGGCGGGTGTTCATCACATGGGATCCATTGCGATCTGTAGAGACCTGCAAAGCACTGTGCCACAGCTGCAGGGGCTGGCAGCCAGGCCTGTTGGATGGATCCCACGCAAAGCTGCAGGATTGCGCCCATTGCGTACTAGAGGCCACATTCGACGAAAGGGGTGGATTGCCAGTCCGATCCATACTGCCAGAGCAGACGTTCATTTACATGTCAGGCCTATTCTTGGAAATGAATTTCTGTATTGACAGAAATAAATGAATATATAGAATCACAAACATGCAACTGTCCGACATCCAAAAACAATTTGTACTGCACTGGGGCGAGATGGGTTCGCTGTGGGGCGTGAACCGCACGGTGGCGCAGATCCATGCGCTGCTGTTTGTGCACGGCAAGCCGCTGAATGCCGAGCAACTGAGCGAAACCTTGAACGTGGCGCGGTCGAACATCAGCAACAGCCTGAAGGAATTGCAGGCCTGGAACCTGATCAGGGTTACCCACGCATTGGGCGACCGGCGCGATTACTTCGAGACCAGCGTGGATGTCTGGGAGCTTTTCCGCACCATTGTGCGCGAACGCAAGGAGCGCGAATTCGATCCGACCACCCGGCTGCTGCAGTCATTGGTGGCAAGCCCTGATTTCGAGCGCGAGAGCGCCGACGCGCAGGACCGCATCCGCGCCACCATGGAACTGATGGACAAGCTCGGGGCGTGGAGCGAAGAGATGCTGCGCCTGTCACCCGCCACGCTGGACAGGATTCTGACGCTGGGCGCCACTGTGCAGCGCTTTGTGCGCGGCGCGCCTGCCCCTGTCGACAACCTGGAGGCCAGCACCAGCCAACCCTGATGCACGGGCCTGCCACGGAGAGTGCAGGCCTTTTTTATCACTCTTAATTTCTGTTTAGACAGAAATATCGAAAGAAATCTATGCCAGCATCCGCATCTGCTCCCACACAGTTCCCGCTGACGATCTACTACGACGCCAGCTGCCGCATGTGCAATGCGGAGATGACCAACCTGATGCTGCGCAACGATGCGGGCAGGCTCATTTTTGTGGACGCGAGCAGCGCCGATCTGCGTGATGCTCCAGCCACCAAGGACGCGTTGATGCGCGCCATCCATGGCGTGGCCGCCGACGGCAGGGTCTACATCGGTGTGGACTGCCTCGTCCGCGCCTACCTGGGCATTGGATGGGCGTGGGTGCCGAATCTGGTGAACCTGCCAGGCATGGCGACGGCTGCACGCAAGCTCTATCCCTGGATTGCACGCAATCGCTACCGCTTGCCGCAAACACCCATCGTGTGGGTGTTCGAACGCGCCACGCGCCGCGCCGCGCAACGTGCCGCCACCCGCAGCGCCGCTTGCGCTGGCGGTACATGCGATACGGATCGACCACAGCACTGAATCACTCAGGAGAATGTCATGAGCAACAGCCACCACCCCTCTCCTCCACCCACAGACCAGACGGTGCTGCTGTGTGGTGCCCAGGGTTTTATTGGCCAGGCGCTGGCCGCGCAACTGCGCTTGCAAGGATTTCATGTCATAGCGGCCAGCAGAAGCGCGCAGAATGCTATCAATTATGCAGCAATGCGCAATACATCCGACTGGCTGCCGCACCTGCAGAACGTCCAGATGGTCATCAATGCCGTAGGGAGCCTGCGCAGCCAGCCCGGTGCCGGCGGCGCAGATCTCGAGACACTGCACCACATCGCACCCCAGGCCCTGTTCGATGCCTGCGCGCAGGCAGGCGTGCGGCGCGTACTGCAGCTGTCCGCCCTGGGCGTGGAAGGCAACGATACCGACTATGCCCGTACCAAGCGCGCGGCCGACGCCCATCTGCTGCGGCTGACGGCGCAAGGCCTGCTCGATGGCCTCGTTGTGCGGCCCAGCATTGTCATGGGCGCGCGTGGCGCAAGCACCCAGTTGTTTCTCAATCTGGCCAGACTGCCAGTGCTGGTGCTGCCAGCGGTGATGCGAGAGCGCCTGATTCAGCCGGTCGTTGCCAGCGAACTCGCCGAGGCCATGGCGCGGCTGCTGCTGTCGCCCACCACCGGGGTGGTGGAACTCGGCGGCCCGGTACAGCTGACCATGGCCACCATGATTGCCAGCCTGCGCCAGCAAGCCGGGCATGCGGCGCCTGTCACCATCACCCTGCCCCGCTTTGCCACCCTTGCCAGCGCACGGCTGGGTGATGCATTTGCAGCAAGCCCCTGGTGCAGCGCATCGCTGGAACTGGCTTCGCACGACAACAGCTGCGACCCCGCCTCCATGGCGCACTGGCTGGGACGCACACCCACGTCACCGGCGCAGATGCTGGCAGCCATTCGCCCTGAACGCGGCTAGAAACCGGCCAGCAGCGCTTATTCACCAATCGCCAGACGCTACTCAGCAGGTAGAAAATCACTGTATCCGCGCTCCGTGACGTTGGCCTTGCCTGGCTTTCAGCCGATACCTCTGGTTTATCCGCATAAATACCGTTTGCATTTGGGTCGAAATTTATTTAACCTATTAAATAAATGAAGACCTCACTCAAACACCGCAACCTGCCCAGCCTGCTTTTGCAGGCGCGGGAATCGATCATGGGGCATACGCGGCCATTTCTGCGCTCGCACGGGCTGTCCGATCAGCAATGGCGTGTACTGCGCGTGCTGGGCAATGGCGAATCGCTGGAAACGGGCAAAGTAGCCCAGCAAGCCTTTCTCCTCGGCCCCAGCCTGACTGGCGTGCTCAGCCGCATGGAACGCGACGGCCTGATCGAGCGCCAGAAGGACCCGGCTGACCAGCGCCGCTCCGTGGTCAGCGCGACTCCCCACGGACTGAATCTGGCTCGTCAACTCTCCAAGGATATCGCTCTGCACTACCAGGGGCTGGAGCAGGCATTTGGCAAAGACCAGCTCGAGGCGCTTTACCAACTGCTCGATGAGTTGATTGCACTGGAGCATTCATGATCACCAGCTTCCCCGCAGCACGTGCCACGGTGTACGGCGTGCTTCTCAACGACCGCGCCACCTTGCAGCGCCTCGCGCCCCAGTTCGACAGCGCGCCCTACAAGGCTGCGCCCCGCGCCCCGGTGCTCTACATCAAGCCGCGCAACACCTTTGCAGGCAACCACGCTGCGGTGGCCATTCCTGCCGATCCTGGCGAAGTGCGCATCGATGCCACGATCGGTCTGGTGATTGGCAGCACTGCCACCCGCGTGCCCGCAAGCAAGGCCATGGGGCATGTGGCGGCTTATGCAGTGGTGAGCGATGTCACACTGCCGCACGAGAACTACTACCGCCCCGCCATCCGTCAGCGCGACCGCGATGGCTTTTGCCCCATGGGTGAGGTGGTAGCGGCCCGTGATTTTGATGTGAGTCAAGCAGCGCTGCACATCGCTGTCAACGGCCAACCGGTGTACGAACGCCGCTTTGACCAGTTGGTACGCCCGGCAGCCCAGTTGATTGCCGATATGACGGAATTCATGACCTTGTCTGCAGGCGACGTCTTGCTGCTGGGCCCGGGCGAAGGATCCCCGGTGGCCCGTCCAGGCGATACGGTACGCATCACGGTACCCGGTCTGGGCGAGCTTTGCCACACCGTGGTCCTGGAGGCGCAGCCATGAAGCACGGGCGTGTTGTCTACCAGGGCCAGACCGTAGCCGTGACCGAAAGCGCCGATGGCAATGTGCAATTGCCGGATGGCAGCATCGTCGCAGAGACCGCTGTACAGTGGCTCCCCCCCATGGATTTCGGCACCATCTTCGCGCTGGGCCTGAACTACGCGGACCATGCCAAGGAAATCGCCTTCAACAAGGCCCCCGAGGAACCGCTGGTGTTCCTCAAGGGGCCGAATGCGCTCAATGGCCACCGCTGCCGCACACGCCGACCATCTGACGTCACCTATATGCACTTCGAGTGCGAACTGGGCGTGGTGATCGGCAAGACCTGCCGCAACGTCAGGAAGGAAGACGCGTACAGTGTGGTTGCCGGTTACGTCACCGCCAACGACTATGCGATCCGCGACTACCTGGAGAACTACTACCGCCCCAATCTGCGCGTCAAGAACCGCGACGGCGCAACGCCGGTGGGGCCCTGGCTGGTGGATGCGGCTGATATCGCAGACCCAATGCATCTGCGCCTGCGCAGCTGGGTCAACGGCGAGTTGAAGCAGGACGGCAACACGGCCGACATGGTGCACAGCATCCCTTCGCTGATCGCTCACCTGTCGAGCATGATGACCCTGAACCCCGGCGACTTGATCCTGACGGGAACGCCTGACGGTGTAGCCGATTCCAGGGTGGGCGACGAAATCGTGACCGAGATCGAAGGCGTTGGCCGCCTCGTGAATTTCATTGGTGGTGATGAACTGTTAAGCGGGCACTGAGAACGCAAACACGTTCTGAAAGCCACCGCAGGAGACACAAGCATGCGTATTGACCATTTGATCAACGGCAAGAGCGTTGCCGGCAAAGACTATTTCGAAACCATCAACCCTGCCACGCAGGAAGTGCTGGCCGAGGTGGCTTCGGGCGGTGCCGCCGAGGCCGACGCTGCGGTAGCGGCAGCCAAGGAAGCATTTCCCAAGTGGGCGAACACGCCCGCCACAGAGCGAGCCAAGCTGGTGCGCAAACTCGGCGACCTGATCGCCCAGCATGTGCCAGAGATCGCCGAGACCGAGACCAACGACTGTGGTCAGGTGATTGCGCAAACCGGCAAGCAACTGGTGCCGCGTGCGGCCGACAACTTCTACTACTTTGCCGAAATGTGCACGCGGGTCGATGGCCACACCTACCCGACGCCTACGCATCTGAACTACACGCTCTTCCACCCGGTGGGTGTGTGTGCGCTGATCTCGCCGTGGAACGTTCCTTTCATGACCGCCACCTGGAAAGTCGCGCCGTGCCTGGCCTTCGGCAACACCGCCGTACTCAAGATGAGCGAGCTCTCGCCCATGACTGCCGCCCGCCTGGGCGAGCTGGCCCTCGAAGCCGGCATTCCTGCAGGTGTGCTCAACCTGGTGCATGGCTACGGCAAAGATGCAGGCGAGCCGCTGGTGGCGCACCGCGACGTGCGGGCCGTCTCATTCACCGGATCGACGCAGACCGGCAACCGCATCGTGCAGGCCGCAGGCCTCAAGAAGTTCAGCATGGAGCTGGGCGGCAAGAGCCCCTTTGTGGTCTTCGACGACGCCGACTTTGACCGCGCACTCGATGCCGCCATATTCATGATCTTCTCCAACAATGGGGAGCGCTGCACGGCTGGCAGCCGCATCCTGGTGCAAAAGAGCATCTATGTGAAGTTCGCCGACCGCTTCGCCGAGCGCGCCCGACGCATTACCGTAGGCGACCCGCTCGACGAAAAAACCATCGTCGGCCCCATGATCAGCCAGGCCCATCTGGCCAAGGTACGCCATTACATCGAACTGGGCCTCCAGGAAGGCGCCAGCATGCTGTGCGGCGGCCTGGACGCGCCTGTGGTGCCAGACCGCGTGAAAAATGGCAATTACGTTTTGCCCACCGTGTTTGCCGAGGTGAACAACCGCATGCGCATTGCACAGGACGAGATCTTCGGCCCGGTAGCCTGCATCATCCCGTTCAGCGATGAAGCCGAAGCCATACGCCTGGCCAACGACACCCAGTACGGGCTCTCCAGCTATGTATGGACCGAAAACATCGGCAAGGCCCACCGTGTGGCTGCGGCCATCGAGGCAGGCATGTGCTTTGTCAACAGCCAGAACGTGCGCGACCTGCGCCAGCCGTTTGGTGGCACCAAGGCATCGGGCACGGGCCGCGAAGGCGGCACCTGGAGCTACGAGGTGTTCTGCGAACCCAAGAATGTGGCTGTCTCCATGGGTTCACACCACATTCCTCACTGGGGAGTCTGAACAGTACGCCATCAAAGAACAGCGATCAACGCAATCGCAGAGCGCACCCGGCATACAAACGAAGGAGACATAGATGCAACGCCGCCAATTCATCCAATCCGCTGTTGGCACGATTGCCACGCTACCTGCGTGGCAGCTCGCCCATGCAGACGACTGGCCCAGTCGCCCGCTGCGCATCATCGTTCCATTCACGCCTGGGGGAACCACGGACGTGGTGACACGCCTGGTCGCCAATGAACTGGGCAAAAGCCTGGGGCAATCGGTGATTGTGGAGAACAAGCCGGGTGCAGGCACCGTGATCGGCGTGGACGCCGTAGCCAAGGCCGCGCCCGACGGCTACACCTTCGGCACCATCGCCAACAGCTTCACGGCCAACAAGACGCTGATCAAGAGCCTGCCCTACGACAGCGCCAGAGATCTGCGCCCTGTTGCACTGATGGGGCTGTCGGAGCATGTACTGGCCACCCATCCGGCCAGTGGGCTCAAAACCCTTGCAGACCTGAAAAAAGCGGCACTGGCCAAGCCCGGCTCGCTCAGCTACGCATCGTTTGGCAATGGTACATCTGCGCATCTGTCGGGCGCCCTGCTCTGCCAGATGCTCGGCATCGACATGGTGCATGTGCCCTACAAGGGCCAGGGCCCGGCCATGGCAGACCTGATCGGCGGACAGGTCACCGTCATGTTTGGCAATTGGCCCGAGTTCCGGGGCCAGATCGCCAGCGGCAAGTTGGTGGCATTGGGCATGGCGACCTTGCAGCGATCGCAGTTTGCACCCGATGTGCCTACCCTTGCGGAACAGGGCGCGGCGCTGGAATCCAATTCCTGGCAGGGCCTGCTGGCGCCCGCCAAGACCAGCGATGCCATCGTGCAGCGCCTGAACCAGGATGTGAACCTGGCACTGGCAAGCCCCGCCGTCATCAAGACGTTCCAGGAGGGCGGCATTGTCTCGAAGGCCGGCAGCGTGGAACAGTTTGCAGCCTTCATCCGCAGCGAGGAAGATAAATACGCCAGGATCATCCGCGCTGCCAACATCAGCATCGGCTAGGGGGGCTCATGAGCTTGTACGCAATGCAGAAGTTCCTCTTCCACCTGAACCGCGAACCCGAAGTGCAGCGCCGCTACCGCGAAGACCGAGAAGCGCTGCTCGCCGGCTATCCGTTGACCGACGAGGAACGCGACGCCATCCATCACGGAGATATCGGCAAGCTGTATGTACTGGGTTGCAACGGCCAGTTGCTGATGCACTTTGCCCCCCTTTTGGGTCTGGCCTGGGCCGACTATCTGCAGGCCATGCGCGACGGAGTTGCAAAGTACGGCCCGGTACGCGCCGGCGTGTATGCGATGACAACGGCAGTGGACGAGAAAGTAGCAGGGGTTTGATATGAGTCTGGTTTTTGCAGGCGTATGCAGCCACGCCCCCGGGATTACCGGCCGCGCCCATCTGGCCGATCCAGCGGTGAAGGATGCGTTCCACGCCGCATTCCACAGCATGGGGGTGCAATTGGCAGCGGCCCGGCCTGATGCGGTCATCGTCATCGCAGCCGAGCATTTTGCCAACTTCTTCATGAACAACATGCCCGCCTATGCAATCGGCATGGCCGCGCAGTACGAGGGGCCAATTGAAGATCCACAGTGGCTGGGCATTGAAAAGCGCACGATCCCCGGCAACCCCGATCTGTCTCGCCGCATCATCACCGAAGTGCTGCAAACCGTGGATACCGCTTTTGCCGAAGAGTGGAGATTCGACCACGGCATCATGGTGCCGCTGCACTTTCTCACCCCGCATTTCGACACGGACATCATCCCTGTCAACATCAACTGCCAGGGGCCTCCGCTGACACCGCTGCACCGCGCCTGGGCCTTTGGAGAAGCACTGCGCCGCGCCTGCGACAAGGCGCCTGAGCGCATTGCGATCATCGGTACCGGCGGCATCTCGCACTGGCCTGCCACGCCCGACTCGGGCAAGATCAACTGGGAGTGGGACCAGCAGTTCATGGATCGCTGGTGCCGCAACGACAAGGATGCCATGCTTGGCTACACCGATGCCGAAACCTACCGCGATGGAGGCCAGGGCGGCTTCGAAATCCGTACCTTCATCAGCGTGGCAGCCGCCGCACGCGGGCCGGGCCAGGTGCTGTACTGTGAGCCCATCCCCATCTTTGCGGTAAGTTGTACTGCGGCCACCATGGAGGTGCGGTGATGCCCCATGTCGTCGTGCTCTACACCGGCAATCTCGACCAACGCAGTGACATGGCAGCCCTGTGCCGCAGCCTCGCCGACACCATGCTCACCGTGCACGCCGAGGACGGCAGCCAGGTCTTCCCCACCGGCGGCACGCGTGTGCTCGCCTACCCTGCACCGCACTTTGCCGTGGCCGATGGCGGTGCGGCTGGCCAGGCGACAGGCGGCGATGGCGACTACCACTTTGTCTACATCAACCTGCGCATGGGCAAGGGGCGATCAAACGCTGTCAAGGCCCAAGCGGGGGACGCGCTGCTGGCCTGCGCCAAAGCACACTTTGCCACCCTGTTGGATGAACGGCACATGGGCCTGACCGTGCAGGTCGACGAAAGCCCCGGCCAGGTCTATGACGGCAAGCACAGCAGCCTGCACCCTCTTTTCAGATAGCGCCCTGAGTGGTTTCGCTGGCCCCATGTCACGCATTCAAGCAACGAACAACTGAGATGTTTACCCAAGAGCTTCTTTCCCAACTGGCCCAGGAACTTGACCACAGCGAGAGAACGCGCGTGCAGATCGAGCACTTCTCCAAACGCTATCCCGGGATGACCGTGGACGACGGTTACCGCGTGGCACGCGAATGGGTGCGTCTGCAGATCGCAGGTGGCCGCAAGGTCATTGGCCACAAGATCGGCCTCACCTCGCGTGCCATGCAGCTGTCCAGCCAGATCGACGAGCCCGACTACGGCACCCTGCTCGACAACATGCTCTACACCTGCAGCAACGGCCAGGTACTGGACATTCCCATCCAGAACTTCATTGCACCGCGTGTTGAGGTGGAGCTGGCTTTTGTGCTGAAAAAGCCGCTCAAAGGCCCAGGCCTCGCAGAAGGCAGGCAGCTTGGCATTGCCGACGTGCTCGATGCCACTGACTATGTGACGCCAGCCATTGAAATCATCGACGCGCGCATCGAACAGCTGGACCGTCACACGAAGACCATGCGCAAGGTGTACGACACCATCAGTGACAATGCTGCCAATGCCGGTATCGTCATGGGTGCCGGGCGAGCCGCACCGACAGAGGTGGATCTACCTTGGTGCGGCGCTATTCTGCGCCAGAACGGCGCAGTGGAAGAGACGGGCCTCGCAGCAGGCGTGCAAGGCCACCCTGCGGTCGGCGTAGCCTGGCTCGCCAACAAGCTGGCACCGTGGGGCGAATTCTTGAACGCTGGCGAAATCGTTCTGGCCGGCTCCTTCACCCGCCCTGTTGCGGCCAAGGCGGGAGATGTGTTCGAAGCCGACTACGGAAGACTGGGCAAGCTGGAATTCCGCTTCGTATGAGCAGATAGTAAAAAAACAGAGAGCTGGCAGCGTGCGCGGCCAGCTCTCTCTTTTTTGGGGATTATCGACAGCGGATCAGAACCGCGCACCAATAGATCAACAGATCAGCGGATCAATGTGCGACAGCCTCCTGCCTTCCCGCGCCCAGATAGGTATCGATGATGCGCTGGTCGTGCAGCAGATCGCGTGCATTGCCGCTGAGCGCCACGGCGCCCATCTCCAGCACATAGGCGCGGTCTGCCACCTTCAGCGCAGCACGCGCATTCTGCTCCACCAGCAGCACCGATACGCCGCGATCACGCAGCGATGCCACCACCTGCAGCACCTCGCGCACAATCAGTGGTGCCAGGCCCAGCGATGGCTCATCGAGCATCAGCAAGCGCGGCTTGGCCATCAGTGCGCGGCCAATGGCCAGCATCTGCCGCTCACCGCCCGACAGCGTGGATGCCATCTGCGCACGGCGCTCCTGCAGGCGCGGAAAGATGTCAAACACCTCCTGCAGGCGCGCTCCCTGGTCACGCTCGCCCTTGCGCCACAGCGAAAATCCGCCCAGCCGCAGATTGTCTTCCACCGACATCTCGCCAAACAGTTCACGCTTTTCCGGCACCAGCCCTATGCCATGCGACACCATGGCCTCCACCGTGGGCCGAGCGATCACGCCACCCGACAGGGACACCTGGCCCTTGGAAGGCAGCAGGCCCATGGCCGCCGACAGCAAGGTCGTCTTGCCCGCGCCATTGGGGCCAATCACGGTCACGATCTCTCCTGCCGCCACATGCAGATCGACCTGGTGCACGGCTTCCACTGGCCCGTACGATACGCACAACTGCGACAGCTGCAACAAGTGAGGGGTGCTGTTCATGTGGCCACCTCGTCTTCATCGGCACCGCCCAGATAGGCATCCAGCACGCGCTGGTTCGATTGAATCTCGGCAGGTGTTCCCGTGGCGATCACGGTGCCGAACTCCAGTACCGTGATGCGGTCAGCCAGGTTCATCACAAACTCCATGTCATGCTCCACCACCAGAATACCCAAACCTTCGGCGCGCAACTGGCGCAGCAACTGGGCGAGCGATTGCTTCTCCAAGTGCCGCAGGCCCGCCGCCGGTTCGTCCAGCAGCAAGGCTGCGGGCTGTCCCGCCAGGGCGCGAGCGATTTCGACAATGCGCTGCTGACCCAAGGCCAACGACCCCGCAGGCACATCGGCAAACGCGCCCAGGCCGCAGCGTTCGATCTGCTTACGCGCCTCGACCAGCAACGACGCCTCTTCGTGCCTGTCCAGTCGCAGCATGGATGCCAACCACCCCTTGTGCGCACGCAGATGGGCACCCAAGGCCACGTTTTCCAGTACCGTGCGCTGGCCCAGCAGGCGCACATGCTGAAAAGTACGCCCCAGGCCCAATGCGGCAAACCTGCGTGATGGCGCATCGGCCATGACATGGCCCATCAGTTGCACCTGGCCTTCGGTCGGCGAATCCACGCCCGAGATCATGTTGAAGAACGTACTCTTGCCTGCACCGTTCGGCCCGATCAACGCGTGCACCTCCCCGGCCTTCAGCGACATGGACACATCATTGTTCGCGACCAGGCCACCAAAGCGCTTGGTGACATGGTCGGCGGCCAACAAGGTGGTGCTTGCCGCAGGCGCCGTGCGCTGGTCCAGCGGATGAGATGTGGCCTGGACCTGCCTGCCTGCAGGCTGCTTGATCCAGCGCGCAGTCAAGCGCTGCAAGGTGGGCCACAGCCCCTGGTCAAAACGCTGCAGCACCAGCACCATCAGCAGGCCGAAAACGATCACTTCAAAATTACCGCTGGTGCCCAGCAGGGCGGGCAGAATGTCCTGCAGCTTCTCCTTCAGCAAGGTGATCAGGGTAGCGCCCAGCACGGCACCCCAGAGGTGACCCGCACCACCCACCACCGCCATGAACAGGTACTCGATACCGATGTTCAGGTTGAAGGGCGCGGGGCTCACAAAGCGCTGCATGTGCGCATACAGCCAGCCGGACAGGGTAGCGAGCAACGCGGCTAGCACAAACAGCTTGACGCGGTGGCGCGCGGTGTTGATGCCCATTGATTCGGCCATCACCTGCCCGCCCTTGAGCGAGCGGATCGCCCGCCCTTCTCGCGAATCGAGCAGATTGCTCAGCAGCCACAGTGCCAGCAGCAGCACGGCCCAGACGAGCACACCCATGACCCGGGGCGACGCAAAGGAGACGCCTGCAATCACCAATGGTGGAATGCCTGTGATGCCGGTCTGGCCGCCCAGAAATTCCATGTTGCCAAACAGGTAGTACAGGCTCAGGCCCCAGGCAATGGTGCACAGCGGCAGATAGTGTCCTTGGAGCTTGACGGTGACGGACCCCAGCACCCAGGCAACGATGAAGGTGATCACAAAGCCCAGCACCAGGCCCACCCACGGCAGGCCAGCCGCGCCCACCGCACTGCCGAAGAACTGTACCGCCACCGGCGACGTACATGCCCACGCCGTGGCATAGGCGCCGATACCGACAAAGGCGGCCTGTCCAAACGATGTCATGCCGCCCACTCCGGTCAGCAACACCAGGCCGGCGGCCACCATGGCATAGAGGCCGATGTAGCTCAGGATCACCACGGTGAAATCAGGCAGAAATCCCCAGGCCAATGCAAACAGCACAATGGCGGCGGCGGTGAGCATCCGGGGAGTGACAACACCTGCAGCGCTTGCGGGCGCGGAGTTGGCCATGGGGCCAGATTTGGGTACCGGCGCGCTCATTCTTCTTCCTCCACATGGCGGCTGTTGCGCGATCTCCACCACAGCACCGGAATAATCATCGCAAACACCAGCACCTCCTTGTACGCGCTGGCCCAGAAGGTGGAAAAGGACTCCAGCAGGCCCACCAGCAGCGCGCCTGCCAGTGCCAGCGGATAGCTGGCAAGACCGCCGATGATGGCCGCTACAAAGCCTTTGAGCCCCACCATGAATCCGGTGTCGTAATACACCGTGGTGAGCGGCGCGATCAGCAAGCCCGAGATGGCGCCGATCAAGGCAGCGAGGGCAAAGCTCAGATCGCCCGCCAGCGCAGTTGGAATTCCCATCAGGCGCGCGCCTACCCGGTTGATGGCTGTTGCGCGCAAGGCCTTGCCGAGCATTGATCGTTCAAAAAACACGAACAGCGATATCACCAGTACCAGCGCAACACCCAGCACCACCAGGGACTGGCCCGAAATGGAAATGTCCGCAATGTCGAACTTGGACTCCGAGAAGGGCGTGGTACGCGAGCCCTCTGCACCAAAGAACAGCAGGCCCAAGCCCACCAGCACGCCGTGAAGCGCGACCGAAATGATGAGCAGCAGCAGCACGGAAGCATTTGCCACCGGCCGGTACGCCACACGGTAGAGCAACGGGCCCATGGGCATCACCAGCACCAAAGCAGTGATCGACTGCAGCAGCAGCGAACTGGGCTTGACGCCCAGGGCCAGCATCGCCGCCACGGCGGGAAAGCCTACGCACCACAGCAGGGTTGCGGGCCAACTGCCGCCCTGGCCGGAGCGGGCACGCCACAGCTCCCCCACGAGCGCAACGGCAGCCATGACCAACAGCAGCCACAACGTGGAAGGCGTCTTGCCCGCCTGCATCATGGCCATGGTGAGCGCGCCATAGGCGACAAACTCTCCCTGCGGAATGAAAATGATGCGTGTGACGGAAAACACGAGCACCAGGGCCACCGCCATCAGCCCGTAGATGGCACCATTGACGATGCCGTCCTGCCCCAGCAGCAAGGCAATTTGCAAATCCATAGTCGACTTTCGAAAACGCGGAAAGATGAAACACCCCGGAGCTGCCTTGCGGCGCACCGCAAGGGAAACTGCGGCCCCATCAGCAAAACGGCTTTTGCTGACCGTCTCGCAGATGGGGCCGCGCCTGTTTCATGCGTTGCAGGCGTATATCAGGGTTGGTACTTCCAGGTGCCGTTTTCGATCTTGACCATCACCACACCATTCTGGATGCCGAGGTGGTCAGTGGGTGACATGGAGAAAATGCCGTGTGCGCCAGGTACATTCTTGGTCTGCTCCAAGGCATCGCGCAACGCCGCGCGGAACTCCGGTGTGCCAGGCTGCGCCTTTTTCAGCGCTTCGGGCACAGCGGCAAACAGGATCTTTCCTGCATCCCATGCATGTGCGCCAAAAGTGGCTGCAGTGCCCTTGCCATACTTGCCCTCATAGGCCTTGACGTAATCCACGCCCTCCTTCTTGACCGGGTTGCTGTCAGGCAACTGATCGGCCACCAGCACCGGGCCCGCAGGCAGGAAGGTGCCTTCCACGTCCTTGCCGCCTACGCGCAGAAAATCTGCATTGGCCACACCGTGGGTCTGGTAGTACTTGCCCTTGTAGCCACGCTCCTTGAGGGTTTTCTCCGGCAGGGCCGCCGGTGTGCCCGAACCCGCCACCAGCACCGCATCCGGCTTGGCAGCCATCAGCTTCAGTGCCTGACCGGTCACGGATGTATCGGCGCGCGAAAAGGCTTCGGTCGCCACGATCTTCAGGCCCTTGGCTTCACCGGCCTTTTTGAATTCCTGCAGCCAGCTCTCGCCATAGGCATCGTTGAAGCCGATGTAGCCGACGGTCTTGACGCCACTCTTGGCCATATGGTCTGCAATGGCGCCGGCCATCAGTCCATCGTTCTGGGGCGTCTTGAAGACCCACTTCTTCCTGTCGTCCATCGGCTCGATGATCTTCGCAGAAGCCGCCAGGGTGATCATGGGGGTCTTGCCTTCTGCCACCACGTCGATCATTGCCAGAGAGTTGGGCGTGATGCTGGAGCCGATGATGATGTCGGCCTTGCTCTCGCTGATCAGCTTGCGGGTGTTGGAGACGGCTGCGGTGGTGTCGGACGCATCATCGAGAATGATGTAGTTGACCTTCTGCCCCCCGATGGTCTGCGGCATCAGCGCAATTGTGTTTTTCTCCGGAATGCCCAGTGATGCAGCCGGGCCGGTTGCCGACAGCACCACACCCACATTGATGTCGGCCCAGGCCGAACCCCACGCTGCAGCCAGTGCGGCAGCAACAATTCCCAGTTTTGCAAAGCGCTTCATATATTGTCTCCTTGAAGATGGCTCTTACTAAACGACCCCTACGATTGCGATGATGGCTGCGATGCAATGGGCAATGTCGGTGCGAGATCCATGGCTATCACAACGGCACAACAATTTAACTTATTAAATAATTTTTCACCAGTATTTTTCAGCGTTTCTGACCTGGGGTTTGCACTGCCCCTACGCCTCCCAGAAACAGATCGGCGACAACAGGCGCCATGGCGTCGTAGCTCAAGGCACCATGGGGCTTGAGCCAGGTGAACATCCAGTTCATCATGCCGAACAACAGCATGGTGAGTGCCTTGGTCAGCCCCGCCTGGTCCGTCTGGGGGCGCAGCTCACGCACAGCGCGTGCCACGCTCTCCACCACCTGACGTTCACCGTTCAGAATCCGCTCCTGATCCTCTTCATTCAAGAAACGCACATCCTCGGTCAGCACCCGGTGCTCGTTGACGGCATGGGCATACTCCTGCACAAAGCGCTCGATCAACAAGCGCAGGCGAGGCTCGGCAGGCAGCTGCTGATCCACCCCGTCCACCAGGGCAATCAGTCGCGTGATATGCGCATCGCAAATCTCAAGCAGCAACGCATTCTTGTCCTTGAAGTAATGGTAGAGCGCCGGCTTGGACAGGCCGCAGGCACTCGCCACCTCATTCATCGAGGTTGCCGCGTAGCCTGCGCGGGCAAACAGCTCCGCAGCCTGGTGCAGGATATGTTCTCTCTGGTCTTCATAACCGGGTGCCCGTCCTCGAGCCATGGCGTCTTCCTTGTTGATGATGGTGGCGCTCATCATGCCTCAAACCATTCTCCCTTCCAGGGTATCAACGCTCATCAAATGAGAGCACAACGCGCTCTGTCAACGGGTGTGCCTGGCAGGTGAGGATGAAGCCATCGGCCACCTCCTTTTTATCCAAGGCAAAGTTGCGCTCCATCCGCACCTCGCCTTCCACCAGCTTGGCCCGGCAGGTACCGCATACACCGGAGGTGCATGAATAAGGTACCTCCATGCCAGCAGCAGATGCCGCATCGAGAATGCTTGGCTGTCCTTTGGTAAACGGAATCTCGCGTGACAGGCCATCGCGGATGATCACAATGCGCGCGGCCTCGGCGTCTCCTGGCTTGGCTTCGTGCACCACAGCGCCCACCGTGCCAGCAGCCTGCAGCGCCACGCCAAAGCGCTCAATATGGATGCGCTCTTCCGGAACCCCTGCAGCCAGCAAGGCAGCCTCGGCCTCGTCATTCATCTGGAAAGGGCCGCAGACATAGACATGGTCAATGCGACCAGCCGGCACCACGCTTGCCAGAAATTCACCGATCTTTTCACGGTTCATCGTGCCGCTGTTGATCGGCGCATCGGTGTGCTCGTCCGAAAACACGTGCTGCAGCACCAGACGCGACATGTAGCGGTTCTTGAGGTCTTCGATCTCTTCCTTGAACATGGTCGATCGCAATGCGCGGTTGCCATAGATCAGGGTGAACCGGCTTGCGGGCTCGCGCGCCAGCACGGTCTTCATGATCGAGAGGATCGGCGTGATGCCGCTGCCACCAGCAATGCCCACATGGTGGCGGGCGGCATCGCTTTCGATGGGTACGAAGAACCGCCCTTGCGGCGCCATCACCTGGATAGTGTCACCGGGCTGCAGGTGTTCGTTGATCCAGTTGGAGAACACGCCGCCGCGCACCTTGCGCACGCCCACGCGCAACTCATCATCGTCTACGCCTGCGCAGATCGAATAGGAACGGCGCAGGTCCTGGCCGTCGATATTCGCGCGCAAGGTCAGATACTGGCCCTGTGTGAAGCCAAATACTTCGCGCAGGTCCGTGGGCACGTCAAACGACACCACCACCGCTTCTTGCGTATCCGGCTCGATCTTGCGCACGCGCAGCGGATGGAAACTGATGCTCATACTGGATTCCTCAACTCAAATAGGCTTGAAGTGCTCAAAGGGTTCGCGGCAAGCCAGGCACCGGTACAAGGCCTTGCAGGCAGTGGCACCAAAGGCGGACAGCCGCTCTGTCTGCGCGCTTCCGCAACGCGGGCACGCGGGTGTTGCAGTGCTCATGCTGCGGCCGAAGAACCGGATCGGCACTGCGGCATCCTTGTCCACCATGCCTGGCGGCGCGATGCCGTATTCGGCCAGCTTGCGCCGACCTTCTGCACTGATCCAGTCCGTCGTCCAGGCAGGTGCGCGGCGCAACGTCACCCACGCCGGGCCCAGGCCTGCGGCGTCGATGGCGGCCAACACATCGCTCTCGATCACCTCGGTCGCCGGGCAGCCCGAGTAGGTCGGCGTCAGCACGATCTCCAGCCCTGCCTCCCCGGCAACCACGTCGCGCACAATGCCCAGGTCGCACACCGATACGGCAGGCACCTCGGGGTCCAGCACGGTGTGGAGCACTTTCCAGGCGGCACTCACCCGAGCTTCCTGCGCAAGGTCAGTTGCATGCATCACCATGCTCCTGCAGGAAAAGCGCGCTGCAGATATTGCATATCGGCCAGGATGAAGCCCATGTGCTCGCTATGGCGGCCGCGCTTGCCTTCGCTCAGAAACTGTGACGCTGCGGGCTCTGCCAACTGCGCCTCGGCCAGAACTTCACGCATTTGTGCGTACCAGTCATCCTTCAATGCAGACCAGAGCGGGCCCCAGCCAGCATCTGCGGCGGCCTCGTCAGCTGCGTCGGTATCGAACAACTCCGGCGCGTAGCGCCACAGTTGTTTCACCGCAGCTTCCATACGGGTGCGCGACTCGTCCGTGCCATCACCCAGCCGCACCACCCAGTCTGCGGAGTGCTGCTGGTGGTATCGCACTTCTTTCACGGCCTTGGCGGCAATCGCGCGCAACTCTTCATTGCAGCTCTCCACGCTCACCCGCTCCCACAGCAGCTTCAGCCAGGTGGCGAGCATGGTGTTGCGCAACACGGAGAATGCAAAATCTCCTCGTGGCAACTCGGCCAGCGTCACGTTGAAGTAATCGCGTTCATTGCGCAGAAAAGCCAGCTGATCTTCATCATGGCCGTTCCCTTCCACCTGCCCGGCCAGGGTGAGCACGGCGCGCGCCTGCCCGATCAGATCGAGCGCAATGTTGGACATGGCAATGTCCTCTTCCAGGACCGGTGCATGGCCACACCATTCACTGATGCGTTGGGCCAGGATCAGGCAGCTGTCGCCGACGCGCAGCAGGTATTGCGTCGCGGGCGTAAGTGCAAGTTGTATGGATTCAGCAGGCATGGTTTCTCCCGGGATCACATGTGATCCACTTCCTTGGGCAACTGGAAGAAGGTGGGGTGGCGATACACCTTGTCTTCCGCAGGATCGAAATACATGTCCTTGTCACCAGGGTCGCTCGCCACAATCTGCTCGGACTGCACCACCCACACACTGCAGCCTTCCTGCCGACGGGTATACACATCGCGCGCCATCTGGATGGCCATTCTGGCGTCCGCTGCATGCAGGCTGCCGCAGTGCTTGTGGTCCAGGCCTGCCTTGCTGCGCACAAATACCTCCCACAGAGGCCATTCCATTTTGATACTGTCGTTCATGCGGCCTCCTTGATGGCGCGACTCTGTTGTTTGCGGGCATGGGCCAGCGCTGCTTCGCGCACCCAGGCCCCGTTGTCCCAAGCTTGCACACGGGCACCCAACCGCTCCTGGTTGCAGGGCCCGTCTCCGGCAATCACACGCCAGAATTCATCCCAATCGATGGGCCCGTGGTCATGGGCACCACGCACCTCGTTCCATTTCAGCTCCGGGTCCGGCAGAGTCACGCCCAGGATCTGCGCCTGCTCCACGGTCGCGTCGATGAACTTCTGGCGCAGCTCATCGTTGGAGACACGCTTGATGCCCCAGCGCATCGATTGCGCACTGTTGGGCGATTGGTCATCGGGTGGACCGAACATCATGATCGATGGCCACCACCAGCGGTTGACCGCGTCCTGCACCATGTCCTTCTGTGCCTGGGTGCCGCTCTTCATCATCGTGAGCAGCGCGTCAAAGCCCTGACGCTGGTGAAAGCTCTCCTCGCGGCAGATGCGGATCATGGCACGTGCATAGGGTGCATAGGAGCAGCGGCAGATCGGCACCTGGTTCATGATGGCCGCGCCATCCACCAGCCAGCCGATGGTGCCGATATCGGCCCAGGTCAGCGTGGGGTAGTTGAAGATGGAGCTGTACTTGGCCTTGCCGCTGTGCAGCGCGTCGAGCATCTGGTCACGCGAGGTGCCCAGTGTTTCAGCCGCCGCGTACAGATACAGGCCATGGCCGCCCTCGTCCTGCACCTTGGCCAGCAGAATGGCCTTGCGCTTGAGGGTGGGCGCACGGCTGATCCAGTTGCCTTCGGGCAGCATGCCGACGATCTCCGAGTGCGCATGCTGGCTGATCTGGCGCAGCAAGGTCTTGCGGTAATGGTCGGGCATCCAGTCCTTGGCTTCGATGAACTCGCCCGCGTCGATGCGCTCATCAAAGCGCTCCTGCAGGCGCGCCTCTTCGGCAGAGCGAACGGGCTTGTTGCCGTCTCCCGGCTCTTTGCCCATAGTGTCCATGGCTTGGGTGTACATGGTGAACCTCCTGAAATGTGTGGGTCGTACTGGATTTGCTCAATAGCGGAGTACCTGAACCGAAGTGGCACGGCGATCCACCTCGGCAGCTGTCAGCGCTTCGCGCTTGCAGCCAAAGTTCTTGAACAGCTCCATCTGATCGGCGTAATGCGGCGATTTGGTGCCATCCGGCGCAACAAAGCCGCTCTGGCCGGGCGGTGCAGCAGTGCACAGGCTCACGCCCTTGGCACCGAGCACCACCTTGTCGTTCTGGGTACCGCGGTTCATATAACTTGGCAGCGTGAGCAACTCATCGGCATTGGCTTGCGGCGCACCGATGAAGTTCTTGGTCAGAAAGACATGCCGAGTGACAGGCATGCGCCATGCGGCGGTATCCGCGCCATGGCGCTGCTGCAACTCTTTCATGGCTTCGGCCAGCGTAGCGCGCAGTACCGTGTTCTTGTCCTGGCCGTTGAAAAAGTCATAGGTCTGCGGTACACCCGCCTTGGCACCCAGGAGCGCGTTGTAGACCAGCTTGAGTCCATTGCCTGGCCGAATGCTCGCCACCTGCGTATCGCCTGCATAGCCGCCACCTGCATAGGCGGCAAACACCTCAGGCGGCAGATCATCGGCCAGCACTGCCTTGAAAAGAACCGGCAGCCAGGTCATCATCAGCGTCGTGGCCGGGCTGTCATAGCTGCCGCGCTCCGATGGGTCTTCATTGAGCATATTCCAGCCAGCCAGAAGTTGTGCTGCGCGGCGGGCCGGATCATTGGGAGGCAGGCCGCGCGTGGCCTCGGCCACAAAGGGCAGCAGATAGCGCGCATTGGTGTCTGCGTAGGCGGTGGCACGGTTGAGGTCCCACAACTCCTCAGGGGTGAGACGGGCCTTGGCATTGAGCCTGGCGCTGAATTCGTTCACACGGTCCACCACCGAATAGTTGCCGCCGTCACTCACGGCGCCGGGTGCCGACTGGTTGTTCCAGTTCACCACATAGCCCTGCTCCGGATTGAGCACCTGCGGGTCCTCGCGGAAAGGCCGAATGCCTTCCCACTCCATGGAGCCGTCGCCCAATGCAGGAAGGCGGATATCCTGGTGTGCAGGGCGGATCGGCAGGCGACCGGGCGACACGTAACCGATGTTCCCTTCGGTGTCTGCGTAATACCAGTTGATGGTGATGGCCACGCGCGAAGCCTGGGCCAGCCATTGCTGCCAGTTCTGCGCCCGCATTGAGTGGATCCAGCCCAGCAGGGACTCCAGCTCGTAACCGTCCCAGCTGCGCTTCATCGAGTAGGCAACGCCGTTGGGTATGTCGAAGTTGGTGACCGTGCCATGCACCGTCGAAAAAATATCCAGGCTCTGGTCGGCTTCTGCCTTGACCTTGATGGTCTCGGTCCGCTTCGCCATGGCCCGCATCGTGCCGTTGAACCGGTACTCATGTGGATTGGCCGGGTTCAGCTGCTCCTGGTACATGTCGTTCACATCCAGCGGGCCCGCTGTGGCGCCCCAGGCGATCTTGCCGTTGGTACCGAACAGCACCACAGGGTGCGCAAAGGGGGTGTTTCCGGTCACATCGAAACCTGCGCCGTGCATGCCGATGCCAAACACGTATGACGGGTTGAACCAGTTGAACTGCGGCCCATTGATGAAGACCGTGCTGCCGTCACTCGTCTTTTGGGGACCGGCGATCCAGAGGTTGCTGGCAATCGGCCGCTGCCAGGGCTGCGCAACGCCTCGGTGCGCGGCATCCATTTCGTCGCGCGCTGCCAGCAATTCTGGTGAGACGGGCGCAAGCTTGGCCATGTGCCCGTCATTCGCGGCGATCGGTCGGATTGCACCATTGACGCGAGGCACCGTGGTGGGAGCCCGGGTGTCTTCCACCCAGCGGATCTGATCGAACAACTGCCTGCCCTGCACATCGCCCTTGGCCTTGCGCAACTGCTCCAGCAGGCGCAGATTGGCGAGCTCGCTGCTCACATTGGAATAGCGGTTGGCCATGGTACCGACCCAGATCATGGCCACGTCGTAGCCCGACCAGTCAGCCTTGGGCTCAAAGCCGGCATCAATGAACTGTTTGGGCAACAAGGTGGCACGCGCTGCCAGCACCTCGTTCACGCGGGCATTGAAGCCGGCAGCATAGCCATCGAAGATGGCCTTGTCGTCTGGTGACAGACGGGCCATCTGGCCTCTGATCGATTCCGGCGAGAAACTGGCGCGACTGCCCTTGTCGAGCGCGACGTAGGCCGGCCCCATTACTTCGGAGACGGTGCCCAGCACAGCGCGGCGTGCCATCTCCATCTGGAAGAGGCGGTCTTGCGCCACTGCATAGCCAAAACCATGGAACAGTCCGCGCACGTCATTGGCGTATACGTGCGGTACACCGAAGTCATCACGCTTGATGGTGACCTGGCCATGCGTCGTTGCAGCGCCCATCGGGGCAACGGCAGTCGAGGCACAGCCCGCTGCCAGCAGTGCGGCAGCAGTGATCAGGGAAATGCGGCGGAGCGTGAAGGTCATGGGGTTGGCCTGGAGCAGGGAATCAAGTTGAACAATGGTCTGTCAGGCCATCAACGGGGCCGCTTGTCGAACACGCGCCGGGCCTTGCCGGTCTGCGTGCGCTCGATACCATCCGGATCGAACACCCGCACCATCGTGGAGATGCCCACCAGCGTCTTGATGCGGTGCTGCACCCATTGCGCGATTTCAGTGCGCTCGCCATCGGCCATGCCGCGCAGCTCGGGCACCAGTTCGCAATGCACCTCCACGGTGTCCAGTAGCCCTTCACGGTTGATATGCAGTTGGTACACGCCAGTGAGCTTCTGGTGCGCCAGCACGATCTCTTCCACCTGAGTGGGAAAGACATTGACGCCACGGATGATCATCATGTCGTCGCTGCGGCCCACGATCTTGCCCATGCGGCGGAAGGAGCGCGCCGTCGGCGGCAGCAGGCGTGTCAGATCGCGTGTGCGGTAGCGGATGATGGGCATGGCCTCCTTGGACAGGGAGGTGAAGACCAGCTCGCCTTCTTCGCCATCGGCCACCACTTCGCCGGTGTCCGGGTTGATGATCTCGGGGTAGAAATGGTCTTCCCAGATGACCGGGCCGTCCTTGGTTTCAACGCACTCGCTGGCCACGCCCGGGCCCATCACTTCGGACAAGCCATAGATATCCACGGCATCCAGACCCGCCTTGTGCTCGATATCCTTGCGCATGGCTTCGGTCCAGGGTTCGGCGCCAAAGATGCCAATCTTGAGCGAACTGGCGGCAGCGTCCAACCCCTGGCGCTGGAACTCTTCCACCAGCACCTGCATGTAGCTAGGTGTCACCATGATGATGTCGGGCTTGAAGTCGGTGATCAGTTGCACCTGCTTCTCCGTCTGTCCACCCGACATGGGCACCACGGTGCAGCCAGCGCGTTCCGCTCCGTAATGCGCCCCCAGGCCACCGGTGAACAGGCCATAGCCATAGGCCACATGCACCATGTCACCCTGGCGCCCACCGGCTGCACGAATGGAACGCGCCACCAGATCCGCCCAGGTATTGATGTCCTTGAGCGTATAGCCCACGACAGTCGGCTTTCCGGTCGTGCCACTGGAGGCATGCACGCGCGCCACCTTGTTGCGCGGCACGGCAAACATCCCGAAGGGGTAGTTGTCGCGCAATTCCTTCTTGGTGGTGAATGGAAACTTTGCCAGGTCCTTGAGACTCTTCAGATCCGATGGATGCACGCCTTTGGCATCGAAAGCCTGGCGGTAATGCGGCACGTTCTCATAGGCGTGCTGCAGCGACCAGCGCAGGCGCTGCAGCTGCAAGGCCTCGATTTCGTCGCGGCTGGCAGTCTCTATGGGGTCGAAAACGTTGGCTGGGGAAACTCGGTCATTCATGGTGGGAACCTCTAGGCATCTTGACAATCAGTCTTGGGCGGGCACGGTCTGCTTGCCCTTCATGCGGTATGAACGCCCCCGGAACAGGGCGATCACCTCTCCCGCCCCATTGCAGATCCGTACGTCGTACACGCCGGTACGGCCTGCCTGTGAAACCTCTCTGGCTTCGGCCACCAGCACGTCGCCGGGCTTGCCGGGCGCCACAAAATCCACCGACAAGCCCGATGCCACTGTCATTTCGTTGTAGCTGTTGCAGGCATAGGCAAAGGCGGTATCGCCCAAGGTCGTGATATAGCCGCCATGGCAGATGTCAAAGCCATTGAGCATGTCGCTGCGCACTGCCATCTCGATGGTGGCCTCGCCTGGCGCCATATGGGTGACGCGCATGCCCAGCCCCTGCGCAGCACGGTCACGGGCAAACATGCCGTCGCGCACGCGCTCGGCGAGCTGCTGCGAAGTCATCGCAGCGGAAATGGTGGCATCCATTGGCAATCTCCAGAATGAAAGGTGTGCATCAGCGATCACTGAAAGCGGGGGCGCGCTTGGCCATGAAGGCAGCAACCCCTTCCAGGTAGTCGTGGGCGCTGCCCAGCCGCTTTTGCTCGCGTGCTTCCACTGCGAGCGATGCGGAAAATTCGAGGTCCTGCGCCGCATCCATGGCGCGGCGCGTGGTCACGAGGGCCTGGGTCGGCATGGAGGCAAGGCGGCAGGCAAGGATTTCCACCTCCGCCAGAAAGGCGGTATCCGGCACACAGCGCCATATCAGCCCGATGCGCTCTGCCTCGGCTGCGGGCAGCTTGTCACCCAGCAATGCCAGGCCCAGTGCGCGCTGGCGCCCCACCAGGCGCGGCAGCAACCAAGTGCCTCCACTGTCAGGCAGCAAGCCGATCTTGGTAAACGCCTGGATGAAATTGGCCGATTCTGCCGCCACCACCAGGTCGCAGCACAACGCGATATTGGCGCCCGCGCCAGCCGCCACGCCATTGACCGCCGCGATCACCGGAACGGGCATGGCGCGCAACTGCTCGCACAGGGGCTGGTAATGGTGCTCGATCAGCACGCTCAAATCCGTAGGCTCCTGGCCTGCAGGCGCTGGTGCGGCACCCTCGTCGGCCAGATCCTGCCCCGCGCAGAAACCACGCCCGGCTCCAGTCAGCACCACGCAGCGCACGTCGGCATCGGCAGCCGCTGCCCGCAACGCAGATGCCAGAGCGCGGTGCATGGCCTGCGTGAAACTGTTGAGCGCCTGCGGGCGGTTGAGCGTAATGACGCATACGCTGCCCCGGCGCTCCTGCAGCACCAGCGGTTCGCCGGATGGATTCGTGGTTGGGCTCGCTTCTGGCATGTCCGTGCTTTCTACAACGTGGTACCTGGCTGGCTTTTGTCGTTGATGCCGGTCAAATTTCAGTAAATCTCTTTGACCGACCGTTCGGTAAATAATATACTTGCTCTCAGGTGTTGATGCAAGTCATAAAAGCCTCAGAGAAAACCCGCAGTCACCAAAAAATTTGCCTTGGCTCATGCGGTGGCTTTCTGGCGTCTATTGCAGCATCCGCACCCAACCCCCACCCACCCGGAGACATGCATGACCTTGTTTGACAAGCACCAAGCCTTGCTGGACCAAGCCGTCCGCGCCGCCAAGACCCGCGAATACTGGAGCGCCTTTCCCGAAAACCCCTCACCCAAGGTGTATGGCGAAACGGCGCAGGCCGACGGCCAGGCTGCCGCCCAGGCATATTTCAACAGCGACTTTCCGCTCGAGCAGACCGCAACACGCGGCTGGGTGGCGACCGAGCAATCGCCCTACGGCGTGGCGTTGAATGTGCGCTACCCCGATTGCGCACCAGCAGATCTGGTGGCTGCAGCACAGGCAGCGGAGCCCGGCTGGCAAGCGCTGGGCGCGCAGGGCCGCGTCGGCCTGCTGCTGGAGGCGCTCACCCGCATCCACCAGCGCACGCACGAGATCACCCACGCCGTCATGCTGACCAGTGGCCAGGGCCCGATGATGGCCTTCCAGGCGGGAGGGCCTCATGCGCAGGACCGCGCACTCGAAGCCATTGCCTATGCATGGATGGCGCAAGCCGACATTCCTGCATCCGCGCACTGGGAAAAGCCGCAGGGCAAGAATCCGCCCCTGGTCATGCAAAAGCATTTCGAGGTGGTGGGACGCGGCATTGGCCTGGTGCTGGGTTGCGCCACCTTCCCCACCTGGAACACCTATCCCGGCCTGTTCGCCAGCCTGGCGACCGGCAACCCGGTCATCGTCAAGCCGCACCCCAATGCCGTGCTGCCCATGGCAATCACGATTGCGATTCTGCGTGATGTGCTGCGCGAGCAAGGCCTTGACCCCAACGTGGTGCAGCTGGGCCTGTGCCCCCACAACGAAGACACGCAGGCGCTCGCAACCAATCCTGCGGTGGCGCTGATCGACTTTACCGGCAGCACCGCCTTTGGCAACTGGCTGCAGAGCAACGCCAAGCAGGCGCGCCTGTATGCCGAGATGGCGGGCGTCAACACCGTGATCCTCGAATCGGCCAGCGATTACGCGGCCACCATGAAGAACCTCGCCTTCACGCTGGCGCTGTACAGCGGACAAATGTGCACCACCACGCAGAACATCCTGATTCCGCAGGACGGTATCGCCACCAACGAAGGGCACAAGAGCTTTGACCAGATCGGCAAGGATCTGGGCGCGGCGCTGGCCACCCTGCTGGACGATCCGCGCGTAGCCACTGCGGTGCTGGGGGCGATTGCATCGCCTGCCACATCCGAGCGAATTTCGGCCTCTGCACAAGTGGGCCGTTTAGTACACGCTTCACAAAAGGTAGCGCACCCGCAGTTTCCGCAAGCGGTATTGCAGACGCCGCAACTGGTTGCGCTGACCGAGGCCGACGGCGCCATCTACAATCAGGAATGCTTTGGCCCGGTGGCGTACCTGGTAGCGGTCAAGGATGGTGCGGCAGCCCTGTCCGTTGCGCAGAACACCCTGCAGCAGCATGGCGCGCTCACGCTGGGCGTGTGCTCACAGAACCCGGCGTATATCGATCAGGCCGTACGGGTCAGCCTGCGCGGCAGGGTGGCGCTGTCCATCAATCTGACACAGGGCATTTACGTCAATCAATCCGCGGCGTTCTCTGATTTCCATGCCACCGGCGGCAATCCGGCTGCCAATGCCAGCTACACCAACCTGGCCTTTGTGGCAGACCGGTTTGTGGTGGTGCAACGCCGCGCCCACGTGTAACGCACGTCTATCGATGAAAAAAGCTGCCAGTGCCCATTGATCGGGCGCTGGCAGCTATCATTTTTTTAATTTAGATATCTTGGCCGTGATGGCCGACGCATATTGCCCGACGCTTACAGGCCCAGCGCGCGCAGGTCCAACTTGCCATCCTTCATGGGCGGGCACCAGTAGTACGAATTCTTCACCGGATTGGACATCTGGAACAAGCCATCGACAATGCCATCTTCCTCACCTGCCATGCGGCGCATCTGCACCTCAAAAGCGTAGAAACTGCGGCCAAAGCCCGCAAAGATGGTGCCGATTTCGTCGCTGCCATCCGCCTTGACTCGCCACCAGGGCATGTTGCGCCGCAAAATGAACGCCTCGGGCGTGAAGCTCTCCTGTGCGGTGCGCTTGACGTGGGCGGACTCGGGCGCATCTTCCAGCTCCTCGTTGTCCGACAGGCGGCGACCAATCATGTGATCCTTCTGCAGGGCCGTCATGCGAGCAAAGGCCTCCTGGTCGTGCAGCCATTCCTGCACCGCAAAGTAGCTGCCGCCATCCAGTCCCTGCCCCATGCCATCGGCAATGGCCGCGTGCACGGCTTCGCCATCCTTCGGGTTTTCGGTGCCGTCTTCGTAGCCCGTCAGATCGCGCACCACATCCTTGCCATTCCATCCGTGGCGGAAGCAGTCGAGCACCTGCACGCAGGTGAATGCAGGCGCCAGAAAAGCAGCCGCCTCGCGCGACGCCTTGAGCAAGTCGCCCTGCTCGGCGCCACGCAGCCACAGGCACAGCGCGTGCGGCGTCAGCGGCAACTCGCCCTTGGGCCCCTTGATGGAAGGAAAGTTGCGCAGCCCCGGCACCTGCACGCCCAGCAATTGGGCCAGTGGCTCGCCCAGGGCCACCACGGCATTCACGCCATCGGCCCAGTTCTGCAATTGGCCAAGCGCCTTGCGCAAGGCTGCCGCGTCACCGGACACGTTCCAAAATTGATAGCGGCTGACCGCTGGCAGATCTTGCAGGATTCCTGGCTGGTGTAATGGCTTCATGGCATCTTCAAGTGAATTGGCTGGCATGCAACCTCTTTGTGCACACCCACCGTGGTGATTTTCGACCGCCCATTGTGTACCAGTCTGGCTTCATGAGCGGCTTCTTCGGCTTTGCGCTGTCTTACCGTCGATAGAGCATTCAGGCCTCGTCGCCCGCGCGTTGCGGGGGGCTCTCCACGCCCAGCGCATCGCACAGTTGCTGCACCGTGGCACGCAGCTGGGCAACTTCCGCCTCCAGGGATTCCACACGGTGCTGCAGGCCGGCGGATACAGGCGCACTGCCGGTTGCACTTTGCAGTGCTGCCACATCAACGGGGCCGCACAGTAGATGTGCCCAGCGCTGCTCGCGCGCGCCTGCAGCGCGTGGCAGTTGCAGCACCAGTGGGCCGCCTTTCTCTTCGCTGCGCTCGCGCAGTTCGTCCAGAAAGGCCTCGACCGAAGAAATATCAGCAAAGCGGTGCCAGCGCTCGGAATTGATACGCAGCTCCCCGGCAGTCTGCGGGCCGCGCAACATGAGAAGCGACAGCAGCACCGCCGATTGATCGGGCACACCCACACCGCGCGGAAAGTTGTGCTCCCAGCGGGTGGCTCGGCTGCCGCTGATCTGCACTGCCAGCCCCTGCTGGCGCAGCTCGTCCAGCGCCTCTGCGGCTTCGCCTTCGGTCACCTCCATCACGGGATCGCGGCTGGATTTCTGGTTGCAGCCGGTGACCAGGGCATTGAGCGTGAGCGGGTAGCTGTCCGGCACGGTACGGGCTTTTTCCATCAGGGTGGCAAGCACACGAGCCTTGACAGGAGTCAACGGGTTTGAGCGGTGATCGAAGGGCATAAAGAGTTTCCTGAAATATTGCGCACATCGTAAACAGGTTCTGATTCCATTCCCGCTCCACCCGACTGCTTTGTAGGCATTGCCAACCGGCTCTTTCACTGCGCTTTTCTGATGGTGTGTGGCCGTTGCAACGCGTTCACCGGGCTGAGCAGCGTCAGAACCCTGAGGTCTCTCTTTCAGTAAATGGCAGAATCTGTGCGATCAATGTCATTGCTGCCAAAGCATTTTTTTCGCACACTGGCGGCATGCCTCTCCCCCAGCCACCTGCCTCAAACGCCGCCACCTGTGCCGCCCAACCAGGCCACCGCGTGGTCTGCGTGGCCTACCCGCGCGCAATGAGCCTGGACATCACCGGCCCCATGCAGGTGTTTGCCACAGCCAACGACGTGCGCAGGCGCCAGGGCCTGCCAGCCTTCTACCAGCTGACTTTTGCCGGGCTGGATGCAGGGCCGGTCATGCTGTCTTGCGGACTGCAGATGGTTGCGAGCCACGGCCTGCGCCAGTTGCGCCTTGCGGTCAATACCACGGTGCTGATCCCTGGGGGAGACGGCATCGAAGACGCCCAGCACAACGCAGCGCTGCGCCAGTGGGTGCAGCGCGTGGCGCCCAGGGTGCAGCGGCTCGGCTCGGTATGCTCGGGCGCTCTGGTGCTGGCGCGCGCGGGCCTGCTCGATGGCCTGCCTGCCACCACACACTGGTGTCGCCTGCAGGATCTGGCGGGGCTCGCACGTGACATCCATATCGACGGTGACCGGCTCCACACCTACGACGCCGCGCATCCACAACAGCGGCACATCTTCACTTCGGCCGGAGTCACCTCAGGCATTGATCTGGCCATCAGCCTGGTGGAGGCCGATCTGGGCCGCGCCATGGCACTCGCCGTAGCGCGACAGTTGGTGATGTTTGTGCGCAGGCCGGGCGGGCAGGCCCAGTTCAGCCCATTGCTGGCCGCCGAAACCACCCAGGCGCCGCGCCTCGCGCGCCTGCTGGAGTGGATTCCCAGCCGCCTGGGCGACGACCTGGGCGTCGAACAACTTGCGGCCCAGGCCTGTTTGCCGCCACGCACTCTGGCCCGCGTCTTCCGACAGGAATTGGGAACCTCACCCGGCAAGTATGTAGAGCGGGTGCGGGTCGAAGCCGCTGCCACCTTGCTGAGCCAACGGCAAGCGTCGATTGCCACCGTGGCGCGGCTGTGCGGCTTCGGTCACCCGGAAAACCTGCGCCGCAGCTTTCACAAGACGCTGGCAGTCAGTCCACAAGCTTTTGCCGAGCGTTTTGGCGCAGGCTAGGCGGCTGCCGTTTCCTCATTCTGTCGAAAACCTGTCCTGATGCCCGCCATTAGGGCGCGGAACGCTCATTTTTTGATAACAAGGAAAGCTCTGTATGCTCGTGCCCCGCCATCCTCAACTGCTCACGCTCAGCATTGCCCAGGCGCTGTACTGGTCGTGCTCCATCATCGGCATCGCGCTCACGGCACTGGTGGGGCAGCGCCTGGCACCATGGCCGGTGCTCGCCACCGTACCGCTGACCCTGCTTGTCGCTGGCAACCTGCTGGCAATTGGGCGACTCTCGCGCTGGATGCAACGCCATGGCCGCGCGCGCGGCCTGCAATATGGCGCGCTGATGGGCGTGGCCGCTGGCCTGCTGGCTGCCTGGGCGGTGTACATCGGCAGCTTTGCGCTGTTTTGCGGCGCCATGGTGCTGCTGGGCTGTTACCAGGCATCAGCCGGGTTTTATCGTTTTGCGGCGCTTGATGGCATGGAGCCACAGTACAAGGGCAGCGCCGCAGCCTGGGTACTGGCCGGCGGCATTGCAGCCGCCCTGCTCGCTCCCAGCCTGGCCATTCATGCCTCAGGGGCGCTCACCATGCCCATGGCGGGTGCCTATGTAGCGATTGCAGCCCTCGCGCTACTAGCTTGCGCACTGCTGCAGCTCCTTCCTGCCAGCCTGAAAGCGCCGATGACCGGTGCAGCCTCCTCTGGCTCCAGCGCCAGCCTTTCGCGTCGCCAACTGTGGCAGCGTCCCGCCATTCGCCAAGCCATCATGCTCAGCGCCTGCGGCCATGGCTTGATGATTCTGGTGATGAATGCCACACCGCTGGCCATGCATGGCGCGGGGCACTCCCTGGCAAACTCCACCCATGTCATCCAGTGGCATGTGCTGGGCATGTTTGTGCCATCGCTCGTTGCTGGCAAGGCGGTGGATCGGTTTGGCGCGCGCCGCATCGCCTGGCTGGGAGCAGTGCTGCTGGCCATCAGCGCTGCGGTGGCGCTGACAGGGCAGGCGTTCTTTCCGTTTCTGGTCAGTTCCTTGCTGTTGGGCGCAGGTTGGAACCTGATGATTCTTGCAGGAACGACCCTGCTGTCGCAGGCCTGCACCCCGCAAGAGGCACCGCAGGCCCAGCCCTTGATGGAATGGGCCAACAATGGCAGTGCGGCGGCCATGTCCTTCAGTTGCGGCGTTCTGATCCAGACCCTGGGCTGGTCTGCGATCAACGCAGTCATGCTGCTGGTTTTGGCAGCGCTGGGCTATTCCCTGCTGCGCCAGGCCCGCCAACCCATATTGGCCGAGTGAGGCACGCGGTGCGGGTACTCAGCGCAGCGCAAGAACGCCGCGCAAAAAGCCTACCTGTGCCTGCTGGGCTTGCGGCAAGTTAAACAGCGTATGCGGCGCGCCTGGAATCAGGACAATGCTTGAGACTTTGTTCATGGCCAGGGCTTCTGCGCAATGGCCTTTTGCATCCGGGTTGTCCAACCATGGGTTGGCCTTGGAAAAATACATGTCGGTACTGCTCATGATATTGAGCACCGGCAGCGTCTGCGGCAACTGCGAGCGGTGGGTCTGCACATGGTAGTTGTCCTCACAACTCCAGCTGAAGATCATGCGACCCTTCTCCTGCGGCGCGGATGCTGCCTGGTAACGCGCTACCGCCACCGCGCCTTCGCTGGTACCGGCAATCACCAGCCGCTGCGGATCGGCCCAAGGCAGCGCAGTTACGGCGCCAACCGCTGCAGCCAGTTCTTGCGCGCGCATGGCGTGAATCTTTTCATAAATTTCCGGCGCCACGGGTGACTTGTAAGTCATGCGGTCCGCCAGTTGCATGGAGTCAGCGGTCAAGCTCGCAATGCCCAGCGAATCTGCAAGCCACTGCTGCCATGTCTTGATGGCCGGAGCCACACCCGAAGATCCATGCACAAACACCACCAGTGGCGCCTTGCCACGCGTTGGTGGCGCATTCTTGAGCAAGCCCGCGTACACCGCCCCACTGGTTACGGAAGCAGGCAGTACCACCCAGGCGTTTTCAACGACCGCTTTCAGGCTGGCATCGGTATGCACCCAAGCCGATCCCTGGACGGAGCCCATTGGCGTAGCCTGCTTTGGAGATGGCGTCTCTTGCGCAGTGAGCGATCCACTCGATGCACACGCCGACAATACGGCCACACCGCAGACGGCCATCGACATTCTGAAATAGCGATACAAATCCACCTCCTTGTGATCAGGCCCGTCACCCCTCTTCCGCTTGTACAACCCGTGGAAAGCAGCCAACGCCAGCCTGGGTAGCTTATCGCCCCAAAATGCCCAACCCATACTGATATTGATCAAGCTGCAAGCCTGCCATGTCCGTCCGGTAGGCGCAGAGGCATCAAATTCAATAGCAGGCATCGTCACCAGACGGTGACCCCCGCGTCGCGCGAGCGACTGGCAGCCCGACCGGAGGAACTTGCCGGGGGACTTGCGCGCTCTACAGTGCGTTGGCAATCACACCACCAGGAGACACCATGTACACCCCATTTCCTTCATACCGCCCACACCACATCAATGGATGGATAGCGGCAGCAGGCATTGCTTTGTGCGCAGCACCAGTGTGGGCTGGCAGCATCGAGGCTGCCGAATTCAACAGCCCGACCTTGCAGCGCAGCTGGACCTACAACGTCTATCTGCCCACAGGCTACGACACCAACAGCAAGCTGCGCTACCCGGTGATGTATCTGTTGCACGGCAATGATGGCGCGCGCAACGACTGGCCCGTCAAGGGCAACCTGCTGCAGACTGCCGACCAGTTGATCCAGAGCGGCCAGATCCCGCCCGCCATCATCGTGATGCCCGATGCCGGCACCACCTGGTATGTTGATCTGAAAGAAAAGATGGAAACCGCTTTCTTCAATGACCTGGTGCCGCATGTCGAAGGCAAGTACCGTACCCTCAAGACCCGTGATGGCCGCGTGATTGGCGGCCTGTCGATGGGCGGATACGGTGCGCTGCGCTACGTGCTCAAGTACCCGGAGAAATTCCAGGCTGCTGCTCTGCTGAGCCCGGCCATCTACAACCCTGAGCCGCCCGCCGACTCCTCTGCCCGGTTTGTGAAGGTGTTTGCCGAGCCCAATACCGACGGCGCGTACAGCCGGACGGTTTGGCAAAGCTACAACTACCCGGTGCTGTGGGAGCAGTTCCTGGCCAAAAAAGTCAGCGTGCCGATGTACATCAACAGCGGCGATGACGATGAGTTCATGATCGAATCCGAAGCCACCCAGCTCTACAGCCTGCTGCGCAAGAACAAGCAGCCGGCCGAGTTGCGCATCGTCAACGGCAAGCATGAATGGCCCGTGTGGGAAAGCACCGTGGGCGATGCGCTGAAGTATGTGTTCCGCACCGTGCGCCGTCCGCAGTCTGACCAATAGGCAGCGCGGTCCGCAAAAAAGCACGTTCCTTGTCAGAACGCGCAGGAAAAAGGGATCCGGCCTGCGGATCCCTTTTTCACACCAGCAACGGTGCTTACAGGTTGCCGACCATCTGCTCCGGCACCACCCATTGGTCGAACTGCTCGGCCGTCACATGGCCGCTGGCAATCGCCGCATCACGCAGGCTGGAGCCTTCCTTGTGCGCCTTCTTGGCGATGAAAGCTGCCTTGTCGTAGCCGATGTGGGTGTTCAGCGCCGTCACCAGCATCAACGAACGCCCGACCAGCTCTGCAATGCGCTCGCGGTTGGGCTCAATCCCCACAGCACAATGGTCATTGAAGCTGACCATGCCATCGGCGAGCAACCGCACGCTTTGCAGGAAGTTATGCGCCACCAGCGGACGGAACACATTGAGCTCGAAATTGCCCGATGCGCCCCCAAAGTTGATGGCCACGTCGTTGCCGAACACCTGGGCACACAGCATGGTCATGGCTTCGCACTGCGTGGGGTTGACCTTGCCCGGCATGATGGAGGAGCCCGGCTCGTTCTCGGGGATGGAGAGCTCACCCAGCCCGCTGCGCGGGCCACTGGCCAGCCACCGCACATCGTTGGCAATCTTCATCAGGCTGGCAGCCAGGGTCTTGAGGGCGCCATGCGCATGCACCAGGCCATCGCAACTGGCCAGCGATTCAAACTTGTTGGGCGAGGTGATGAAGGGGTAGCCGGTGATGGCCGCCAGCTCCTGGGCCACGCCTTCCGCATAGCCCTTGGGTGCATTCAAGCCCGTGCCCACCGCCGTGCCGCCCAGCGCCAGCTCGTACAAATGCGGCAGCGCGGCCTTGATGTGGCGCTCGCCATGCTCCAGCTGTGCCACCCATCCTGAAATTTCCTGCCCCAGTGTCAATGGCGTGGCATCCTGCAGATGGGTGCGGCCGATCTTGACGATGTCGGCAAATTCGATGCTCTTGGCCTTGAGCGTACGGTGCAGTTGCGCAATCGCAGGCAACAGCTTTTGCTCGACGGCCGTCACCGCCGCCACATGCATGGCCGTGGGGTAGACGTCGTTGCTCGACTGGCTCTTGTTCACATCGTCATTGGGGTGCACCAGGCGTGATTCGCCGCGCTCACCGCCGAGCAGCTCGCTTGCACGGTTGGCCAGTACCTCGTTGACATTCATGTTGGTCTGCGTACCCGAGCCCGTTTGCCACACCACCAGCGGAAACTCATCCGGGTGCTGGCCTGCAATCACTTCGTCGGCTGCAGCCACGATGGCCCGCGCTTTCCTTTCATCCAGCAGGCCCAGCTTGTGGTTGACCGTGGCAGAGGCCCTCTTCACCTGGGCCAGCGCGTGAATGATCTCGCGCGGCTGGTGTTCACCACTGATATTGAAGTTCTGGATCGAGCGCTGTGTCTGCGCGCCCCATAGCTTGTTGCTGGGCACATCGATCAAACCGAACGTATCTTTTTCCTGCCGAACCGCCGCCATGAAATGACTCCTGATGAAAAATGATGATTCCTGACCCTGCGCTCAGCCCTTGCCCAACTCACGCCAGCTCTTTTCGCTGATGGCAACACCGAACTTTCTGGCCGCACTCCGTATGCGCGACCATGCATGGTCACGCTCATCATCGCTGACATCGCCCACCCGGTTGAAACGGGCAACCGCGTTGCGCACATGGGATGCATCTTCCAGCGGCAATTTGCGCTGGTGAAGAAAGGCGAATTCATCATTGGGCAATGCATTGCGGTGCCTGGTATCCAGTTCACTCATGACAACCTCCCTGGTCCTTGAGCCGCGGGGCAGCTACCACAGCCATCGCCACTGGCGACTCACCCCATTGCACCATGTCCTGTGCGAGCCCGCCTGACAGGAAATGCCGTCAATTCAAACAGCACTGATCTCTCATCCCACAAATCCAGGAGACCAGCGTCGGTTACAAATTTCGACCCGCGCATGGCGCCATCCATGAATAATCGGCTGCACCATCTGCCCCATGGGCACCAGCCATATTCCATCCAAAACCAAGGAATTCCATGCGCATCTCTCGTCCATCCATCGCCTCCCGATATACCGCACGCGTCACTGCAGCTTGTCTGATTGCAGCAGCGATACCACTGACCGCGTCCGCACTCGACTACCCTGCCCGCAAGGCCGGCCTGTGGCAGATCACCACCAACGGCACCACCGGGGCCACCAAGAACCCCGAACAGGTCACGCTGCAGTGTGTGGACAAGGCCAGCGACCAGGCGCTCCAGAAGATGGGGGCAGGCATGATGGCCGGCATGAAATGCGAGAAAAATGACAACGCCAAGGAAGGCAACAAGTATGTGGGCCACTCCATCTGCCAGATGGGACCGTCCAAGCTGGAATCCAAAAGCGTGATGTCCGGCGATTTCGAGCAGGAATACACCATGACTGCCGACTCGACCTTCAACCCGCCAATGGCCGGTATCTCGGGCAGCAAAACCACCATGGTTGCCAAATGGATCGGGCCCTGCAAGGCAGACCAGAAACCGGGGGACGTGATCGTCAATGGACAAAAGATGAACCTGCTGAACATGGGCGCCAAGCCGTAAAGCCTGCGGCAGACGCCGCCGGGACACAGCGCAGGACACCTCCGGGTGTCCTTTTTTGTCACCTGTACGAGCTAGCGATCCGCCACAGACCACATTTCGTGCCATGTATTCCTGACAGTCTTATAGAAGAGTTCTCGGGCTTTGCCTGCACGGGAATCCCAGTAGCGCCGATAATTAGCGGGTTTTCCCGCGCCAGCCAGGCGCCCTATAACCCGAGAAGCTTCACGATGACCACCTCCATCCGTCAGCAGGACCTGATCGACTCGATCGCAGGCGCCCTCCAGTACATCAGCTACTACCACACGCCCGATTTCATCCAGCACCTGGCCCGCGCCTATGAGCGCGAGCAGAGCCCGGCGGCCAAGGATGCGATGGCGCAGATCCTGACCAACTCGAAGATGAGCGCCACCGGCCAGCGCCCCATCTGCCAGGACACCGGTATCGTGAACGTGTTCCTCAAGGTGGGCATGGATGTCAAATGGGAAGGCTTCACCATGGGCCTGGAAGACGCCATCAACGAAGGCGTGCGCCGTGGCTACAACCACCCCGACAACACGCTGCGCGCCTCGGTCGTGGCCGACCCACAATTCGCCCGCAAGAACACGAAGGACAACACGCCTGCCGTCATCAACGTGCAGATCGTGCCCGGCGACAAGCTCGACGTGACCGTGGCAGCCAAGGGCGGCGGCTCGGAGAACAAGTCCAAGATGATCATGATGAACCCGAGCGACAACCTCGTCGACTGGGTTCTGAAGACCGTACCCACCATGGGCGCTGGCTGGTGCCCACCGGGCATGCTGGGCATCGGCATCGGCGGTACTGCAGAGAAAGCTGTCCTCTTGGCCAAGGAAAGCCTGATGGAAGACCTGAACATGTACGAGCTGCAGCAAAAGGCGGCCCGGGGTGAAAAACTCGATCAGGTCGAAGAACTGCGTCTGGAACTCTTCGAAAAGGTCAATGCCCTGGGCATTGGCGCACAAGGCCTGGGTGGCCTGACCACGGTGCTGGACGTCAAGATCAACATGTACCCCACGCACGCGGCCTCCAAGCCCGTAGCCATGATCCCCAACTGCGCAGCCACGCGCCACGCCCACTTCGTGATGGACGGCTCGGGCCCCGTGTACCTGGAAGCACCTTCGCTGGATCTGTGGCCCAAGATTGAATGGGCCCCCGACTACAACAAGTCCAAGCGCGTCGACCTGAACACCCTGACCAAGGAAGAAGTGGCCAGCTGGAAACCCGGCGACACCATCTTGCTCAACGGCAAGATGCTCACCGGCCGCGACGCAGCGCACAAGCGCATCCAGGACATGCTGGCCAAGGGCGAAAAGCTGCCCGTGGACTTCACCAACCGCGTGATCTACTACGTGGGCCCCGTAGACCCCGTGCGCGACGAAGTCGTTGGCCCTGCAGGCCCCACCACCGCCACCCGCATGGACAAGTTCACCGACATGATGCTGTCCAAGACCGGCCTGATCGCGATGATCGGCAAGTCCGAACGCGGCCCGGTCGCCATCGAGGCCATCAAGAACCACAAGAGTGCCTACCTGATGGCCGTGGGCGGCGCCGCCTACCTCGTCTCCAAGGCCATCAAGCACGCCAAGGTCGTGGGCTTTGAAGACCTGGGCATGGAAGCCATCTACGAGTTCGACGTGGTCGACATGCCCGTAACCGTGGCTGTCGATGCCGGCGGCACCAGCGCCCATAACACCGGCCCCGCCGAGTGGAGCAAGCGCATCGCCTCGGGCGAGTTCAAAGGCATTGCCCTGGCTGGCGCCTGATGCACTGAGCTGCCCAGCATTGGAGTAAACAGGACCGCCTTTGGGCGGTTTTGTTCTTCTTGGGGGATGTGCCAGACGCCTGCAGCCAGCCCATGCCCGTCGCAGAGCCAGCGCGCTGAATTGCACCCGGTTACGCAACTGGCGGAACCTGCGGTACAACGCCTTGTCCAATAGGCTCTTTCACGACCAGGATCACCGCCCATGACCGCTGACGAAATCCGCGCCACATTGACGATTTGCCTGCTGGCATCCTTTGCCGATGGCGAGAAACATGACCGCGAACGCGAACAGATCCGCCAGGTCGCCGAAGGACTGGCCGGTGACCATCAGGTGAACCTGCCCAGCCTGTACCAGGATGTGCTGCTGCGCCGGGTGCAATTGGCCGATGTGCAAGCACAGCTCAGCAGCGCTGATTCGCGCCAGCTGGCATACGAAATGGCCGTGTGCGTGTGCGAGGCTGACGGCCAGACCAGCGCCAAGGAAGAAGCCTTTCTTGCATCGCTTCGGCAAGCCTGGCAGCTCGGTGGCAATACTGCCAGCGCGGCTGTTACAGCGGCTGCAAGCCCTGCACCGACGACGCCCCCGACTTTTGAGCGCGATGCCCAGACCATTGCCGAGGCGCCGCTCAGGGTGGCCGCACACGAAGGGGCTGCGCCTGTGGCCATCGGCAGTGGCCCGGTTCCGCACCCAGCAGCTGTTGATACGCTGCCCAACGGAGCCGACCAGCGCCGCCCCAGCCAGCTGACCGCAGCCGACATGGACAGCAAGATTCTCAAGGCGTCGATTCTGAACGGCGCCATCGAGCTGCTGCCAGAAAACCTCTCCACCCTCGCCATCATTCCGCTGCAGATGCGATTGGTCTACCAGATTGGCCAGAGCTACGGCTATGAGCTGGACCGTGGCCACATCAAGGACCTGCTGGCTGCACTGGGTGTCGGCCTGACATCGCAATACCTGGAGCAAGCTGGCCGCAAGCTGCTCGGTGGCCTGCTAGGCAAGGCTGGCAAAGGCCTGTTGGGCGGGCTGGGCCGCCAGGCCGTCAGCAGCGGCATGAGCTTTGCCAGCACCTACGCACTGGGCCATGTGGCCAACCAGTACTATGCAGGAGGCCGCCAGTTGTCCACCGAGATGCTGAAAAACGCCTACCAGCATGTGATGCAGGACGGACGCGTGCTGCAGGAACGCTACCTGCCGCAGATGCAGGAGACCGCGCGCGGGCTGAATACGGCCAAGATCATGCAGATGGTGCGGGGGGCCTAAACACCCACGCGTTCATGCCCAGGCTGCCTGCGGCATACTCGGCAGCTCGCTTTTTTGCCCCCGCAATATGATCGATCTGCCCTTCTCCCAAGCCTGTGAAAACAACCGAGAGCCGATCCTGGCCGTGCTGCGCGATGCAATGAAGGGACGGCGCCATGTATTGGAGATTGGCTCAGGCACGGGCCAGCACAGCGTGTACTTTGCGCCGCAGTTGCCACAGCTGGTATGGCAAACCAGCGATCTGCCTGAGCACCATGCCGGCATCCGGGCCTGGCATGCCGCGCACCCGGCGCCCAATCTGCGCGCGCCGCTGCCACTGGATCTGAACACGGCGCAGTGGCCCCAAACCGCTAACGGTGCTTTTGACGCCGTTTTTACGGCCAATACCCTGCACATCATTGCGTGGCCCCTGGTAGAAAACCTGGTGGCACTCGTGGGCGCTCACCTGCCGGTGGATGGAATCTTTGCCGTCTATGGCCCTTTCAACGATGGAGGCCAATTCACCAGCGACAGCAACCGTGCCTTCGACGCCTGGCTGCGCCAGCGCGATGCGCAAAGCGGCATCCGCCACTTTGAGGATGTGCTGGCGCTCGCCCAACACCATGGCCTGCAACTACTGCAAGACCATGCCATGCCAGCCAATAACCGCACGCTGGTGTTCCAGCGCCAGGGCAAATGATGGCGATGACAGATGATCTGCAGCACTGGCAGGTACGTTGCCAGCAACTGGCCGCGCAGGAGATGGACCAGGACGCGGCCCACGACACCTCGCACCTGCAGCGCGTATGGGGAAATGCGCAGCAGCTGCTGCAACACTACCCGCAGGCTGATGCATTGGTCGTGCTGGCTGCCTGCTATTTGCATGATGTGGTGAACCTGCCCAAAAGCCACCCCGATCGCGCGCAGGCATCACGCATGGCTGCCGAACGAGCCACCGCACTGCTGCTCGCCCAAGGCTTTCCCGCAGAGAAGCTGGAGCCCGTGGCCCATGCCATTGCAGCCCACAGCTTTTCTGCCCGGATCACGCCCGCCACCCTGGAAGCACAGATCGTGCAGGATGCCGACCGGCTTGATGCCCTGGGCCCTGTGGGCCTGGCGCGCATGTTCCATATCGGCGGCCAGTTGGGCCGCACGCTGGCGCATGCAACAGATCCGCTTGCCACAGAGCGCACCTTGGACGACCAACAGTTCACGCTGGACCATATCGCCGCCAAGCTACTGCAGTTACCTCCCACCATGCAGACCGCAGCGGGCAGGCAGGAGGCAGAGCGACGCGCGCAGTGGGTTGCAGATTTTCGCCAGGCCTTCGTGCAGCAGTGGAATGCAACCCCTACCGCCCAGGCGCAGGGCTGACCGGAGCACCGCAGCGCCCGCCCGTCGTCCATCGACTGAAAAGCAAAAGGCCTGCATTCCCATGCAGGCCTTTCATCATCAGGCAGCGCCGCTTACTTCTTGAGGCACTCGCTCATGAAAGCCTTGCGCTCGTCACCCTTCTTGCCGGTAGCGTCCACGTTGCAGGCCTTCATGCGTTCCTGCTGGCGCTTGCGGCCATCAGACAGGCAACTGGACATGAACTGCTTGCGGTCGTCACCCTTGAGTTCCTTGGTCTTGGCTTCGGTGTTGCAGGTGCCCATCAGCTGTTGTTGCGCGGTGGGTGCCTTGTCGGCAGCCAAGGCAAACTGGGATGCCAGCGCGATACCGGCGAGAACGATGAGTTTTTTCATGGAATAGGCTCTTTTAAAAACTACGCCGAAGACCAGCGCAGGCGCATTTCGGCACAAGTTGCACGCGCTGTCAATGGGCCATACGCGCTCTGCCTACCAAGAACTACATTTTGCGAAAATTTTTTCGCCGCAGACATAAAAAAAGCAGCCACACGGGCTGCTTCAAGGTGATGTTGCACATGGCTCAGTCAACCAGGCCCACGTAGACGTGCTGCACGTCGTCATCGTTTTCAAGACCGGCCAGAAAGGCTTGCACTTCTTCCTGTGCCTCGGGGGGCAAGCCACCCATGCTCACGGGGTTCTTGGCCTTGTAGCCCAGCTTGGCAGACAGCACCTTGATGCCTTGCTCAGGCAGCGCCTTGCTCACGGTGTCCAGGTCGGTGGGCTCGGTGATGAACAGGGTCACACCCTCTTCCTCGCCCGGCTCGAAATCCTGCGCACCCGCTTCGATGGCTGCCAGCTCCACATCTGCGCCGTTTTCAGCTTCGCCTTCAATCATGCCGACATGGTCAAAATCCCAGGCCACAGCCGTCAGCTGCCCCTTGCGGAAGCACACACGCATATTGGGGGCGGTGCGGTTGGGGTTGTCGGTCAGGCATTCCACCATCACCGGCACGCGGTGCGGAGCATAGCCTTCGAACAGCACGGTCGAGTAATTGACCGCATCCGCCCCTGCGCCAGAGCCCTTCTTGATGGCACGCTCGAGCGTATCCTTGGGCATGGATGCCTTGCGGGCAGCTTCCACTGCCATGCGCAGGCGCGAGTTGCTGGCCGGGTCTCCACCGCCCAAGCGTGCGGCCACGGTGATTTCCTTGACCAGTTTGCCGAAGAGTTTGCCTTTGGCATCGGCGACCAGCGCCTTGCCCTTTGCTTTCCATTGCGCGCCCATGGCTGCGATTTCCTTGTTGTTGGTTTGGCAGCGCGAAAGCTGCGGATGGTGCGCCTTCGTGCCGAAGCCGCTCCCATTTGACGAAGGCAAATTTATACACCCGCGCCCATTGTCCTGCTTGCACAACGGCCAGAGGCTGAGTCAGGATTATGGGTCAAAGCAACAGATATTCTGCATCGAATCATTCCCATATTTCTATATTGCAACGCTTTAAATCAAAGCGCTTATAGCTATCATTTTTGATATTCGTATCCCAAGGCACAATGCAGATATGGCAGTTTTGCAAAATCTGTGGGGCTGGGTCATACAACAGCGTGTCCCCTTGCTGTGCACGGCGGCAGGGCTGGTGCTGTCTTTTGTCTTTCTGGGCCTGCCTGGTTTTGCCAGCTATTGGCCGGCCGAGCAGCTGTTTTTCCTTGCTGGCGACGCAGCGCTGCTCGATCGCATCCAGGGCGATAAGCTGTGGCCGGTGCTCATCTCGGCCAGCTTTCTGCAGGCACTGCTGATCACCCCCGCCCACTGCCTGTTGCGCCGCTGGCAGCCCACCTTGCCTCGCGCCTTGCATGTGGTAGCCACGGTGCTGCTGGTGCTCACAGTCAGCATTGTCGCCACATCGTTGATGCTGTTGGCCCAGGTGGATGCATAGGTACCCGGGCCTGCCTACAATCTGCGGCACCTTGTTGACGGACAGCATACGCGGCCATGCCTACTCCCACCTCTCCCATTGGCGTCTTTGACAGCGGCATCGGCGGCCTGAGTGTGCTGCAGGCACTGCGCGAAGTACTGCCTGGCGAGCGCTTTGTGTATCTGGCCGATAGCGGCAATGCGCCCTATGGCGAACGAGGAGACGCCTTTGTGCAGGCGCGCAGCGCCCGTATCACCGACTGGATGCGCAACCAGCACGATGTGAAGGCCTTGGTCATCGCCTGCAACACCGCCACGGCAGCGGCCATTGACAGCCTGCGCGATGGCAATCCTGGCCTGCCCATCATTGGCGTGGAGCCTGCGCTCAAGCCTGCCGCCCTGTACAGCAAAACCCACAAGGTGGGGGTGATTGCCACGCAAGGCACAGTGAGCAGCCATCGCTTTGCCACGCTGCAGGCCGCCCATTCGGCGCATACACAATTTGTAGTACAGGCCTGTGCGGGCCTTGCTCGGGCCATTGAGGACAGCACTCTCCCTAGTATTTCAGCGTCTCAGAATGCTACACAAATAAGAGCACTTTGCGCACAATACACAAGCGCCATGGGCACGTTTGGCACTGCGCCTGGCGAGATCGACACCTTGGTGCTGGGCTGCACGCATTACGTATTCGCAGCCGATGCCCTGCGCAGTCTGGTGGGCCCCGGAGTCACCCTGGTCGACACCGGCACCCCCGTGGCCCGGCGCACGTACAGCCTGCTGCATGCCACCGGCATGCTGCGCAAGCAGGACGTGGAGATGGGGACGGCGGCAGAGGCTTGCCAGCTCTTCACCACAGGCGATGTTTCCGCTCTGCGCCATGCAGCAGAGCAATGGCTGGGTCTGCCGACGACATGCGCCAGTTCAGCGGCCATCGCCTGAATCGTCGCTGTCTCGGGCATCTTTCCACAACCGCTTGCCGCCAGCATCCAGCCAGGCCAGATACAGCCGCGTCTCCAGCTCCAGTTGGTGGTAGGCGGGCTCCATGTATTCGCACAACTGGTAGAACGCCTTGTTGTGGTCTGTTTCGCGCAGATGGGCCAGCTCGTGCACGGCGATCATCCGCAGGAATAGCTCAGGCGCGTGCTTGAACAGGCTGCCAATGCGAATCTCATGCCGCGACTGGGTTTTGCCACCGTGGTTCTTGCCACTGCGCATATGGATGCCCAGCGCCTGGTACACCAGTTGCAGCTTGCTGTCATAGACCACCTTGGCCAGCGGCGCGGCATTGCGCATGTACTCGGTCTTCAAGCCGGTCACATAGCCATGCAAGGCCTTGTCCGAGCGCATCTGGTGTGCCTCTGGGTGGCGCTGCAGCAACCAATCGCCCAGCTTGCCCGATTGCACCAGACCCATCGCCTGCTGCTGCAGGTTGGGCGGGTAGGCTTGCAGATAGGGCAATGGAACAGAGGAAGTCATGGCTGGAAAGCAGCCAAGGCAGCACGTGGCTGCCTTGGTCAGAAAAACAAAACTACAAGATTGATAGCTGTCAGCGCCCATCCATCAAGCGCCAACACCCCATTCAATGCAAATGACGGGGGCGGCGGCCACCGCCGTGCCCGCCCGAGCCACCGGCACCACGCGGCGGCTTGCCGATTTCCAGCGAATCAACCAGGGCATCAAACCGCTGGCTGAACAGCTTGTCGATCTCGCCTACAACGCCTTGCAGCTCGCTCGCATCAAAGTGGCGCTCCATCATGTTGACCACATCCTGCACCAGCATGTCGCGCTGCACCTGCATGATAGCTGCGGGCGTCGGGCCGACGAACAGCATCATGAAGTCATCGCGCGACTCTGCGCTGCGGTCCTGGTCTTCGTCGTCGAACTCGGCGTCGTAGAACGTAACCTCGATGGCTGCACCCTGCTCGGCCAGCTCGTTCAGGTTCATGCACATGTCATCAAGCGCCTGGCGGAAATCGTCGTCACCGCGTACCGTCCAGCACATCTGCAGGATATGGTCCTTGGGCTCGAACAGGATGCCGGGCTCTTCCTCGTAGGCGCTTTCAGCGCCATCGACCAGCGACTTCGCGCCCGCATACTGCCACAGGGGCTTCAAGGCCTCCTGCAGCTGGTCGAAGCCGACATCGGCCCGCAGCAACACCTGGCCGTGGACATGGATCTCAAAGGGTGGGTTGTAACTGGGCATGTTCTGTACCTTCCTCAATCGGAGCCGCCGCTTGCGCCAGCTGCTCCACACTAGATGACACGGCACGCCGCATCGCCGTTGCGCAGGCCGCCCACCCGAGCGGCGCCGCATCCACACTATCAGGCATTGTGCCCGGTTTGTCGATGACAGCCGAAGAAAAAGCCAACAGGGCAGGCCTGTTGGCTTCGCTTGACTGGTGCCTCGGGCCGGGATCGAACCGGCACGCCACTTTCGCGGCACGGGATTTTAAGTCCCGGGTGTCTACCAATTTCACCACCGAGGCAGCACATCCGCTTATTCTAGCGGGGCAAGCCCTGCAGTTTGGCGATTTGTGAGCCGACAACAAAAAAGGAAGCCGAGGCTTCCTTCTTGTCGTATTGGAGCGGGAAAACGGTCTCGAACCGTCGACCTCAACCTTGGCAAGGTTGCGCTCTACCAACTGAGCTATTCCCGCATTACCAGCATGATCTGCATCACACCAGCTTTGAAAACTGGAGCGGGAAAACGGTCTCGAACCGTCGACCTCAACCTTGGCAAGGTTGCGCTCTACCAACTGAGCTATTCCCGCATTGCCAGCATGATCTGCATCACACCAGCTTTGAAACTGGAGCGGGAAAACGGTCTCGAACCGTCGACCTCAACCTTGGCAAGGTTGCGCTCTACCAACTGAGCTATTCCCGCAAAAATGTTCGTTTTTCCACGAACCCAAAACATACTGACAAGCATCTTCTGGAGGCGCGAACCAGAGTCGAACTGGTCTAACCGGATTTGCAATCCGGGGCATAACCGCTTTGCTATCGCGCCTTGGATTGTTTGCAGCACCGGTACACCAGCACTACGAATCTGGAGCGGGAAAACGGTCTCGAACCGTCGACCTCAACCTTGGCAAGGTTGCGCTCTACCAACTGAGCTATTCCCGCATGTATCCGTTTTATCGGAAGACAGCGATTATATACCGTCTCCGCGATGGAATGCATTGTATCGCACTTTTTTTGGCGTTTGAGCGAAACGGCCCCGTTTTATTCGCGCGAGGCCGTTTCGCTTTCCCGTCAGTGCTTGACCGCCCGACTGCGGCGTGCAGGCTCCGTCTTGGCTGCCGTAGCAGCCACAGCAGCGGCAGGCACAACCGGGGTATCCGCCGAAGCGTCATCAGTCAAAGGCATGGGCTTGGCTTCCAGAGCAATGTCCAGCACCTTGTCGATCCAGCGCACGGGCACGATTTCCATGGCGCTCTTGACGTTGTCTGGAATCTCGGCCAGGTCCTTGACGTTCTCTTCAGGGATCAGCACCGTCTTGATGCCGCCTCGCAGTGCCGCCAGCAGCTTTTCCTTCAAACCGCCAATCGCCGTCACCTCGCCACGCAGCGTGATTTCGCCCGTCATGGCCACATCGGCGCGCACGGGAATGCCGCTGAGGGCCGATACCAGTGCCGTCGTCATCGCCGCACCTGCGCTCGGGCCATCCTTGGGAGTGGCGCCATCGGGCACGTGGATGTGGATATCGCGCTTTTCAAACACGTCATCACGGATACCCAGCGAACGGGCACGGCTGCGCACCACGGTGCGGGCTGCCTCCACCGATTCCTTCATCACATCGCCCAGCGAGCCGGTGCGGTTGATGACGCCCTTGCCGGGCATGGCCGCCGCTTCGATGGTCAGCAGGTCGCCACCCACTTCCGTCCATGCCAGACCGACTACCTGGCCGACCTGGTTCTTCTGCTCGGCGTGGCCATAGGTGAACTTGCGCACACCCAGATAGTCGGGCAGGTTGTCAGCGGTCACCAAGACCGGCGCCTGCACCTTGCCCAGCTGGATGTTCTTGACCACCTTGCGGCAGATCTTGGAGAGTTCGCGCTCCAGCGAACGCACGCCAGCTTCTCGGGTGTAGTAACGCACGATGTCGCGCACGGCGTCTTCACGCAGCTCCAGCTCGCCATCCTTGACGCCGTTGTTCTCGATCTGCTTGGGCAACAGGTAGCGCATGGCGATATTGGTCTTCTCGTCTTCGGTATAGCCCGAGAGACGGATCACCTCCATGCGGTCCAGCAACGCCGGTGGAATGTTCATGGAGTTGGAAGTCGCCACGAACATCACATCGCTCAGATCGAAGTCAACCTCGACATAGTGGTCGCCGAACTTGCTGTTCTGCTCCGGATCCAGCACCTCAAGCAAGGCACTCGATGGATCGCCACGGAAATCCATGCCCAGCTTGTCGATCTCGTCCAGCAGGAACAGCGGGTTGCGGGTGCCCACCTTGGTCAGGCTCTGCAACACCTTGCCCGGCATGGCGCCGATGTAGGTGCGGCGGTGGCCGCGGATTTCCGCCTCGTCACGCATGCCACCCAGCGCCATGCGCACGTACTTGCGGCCCGTGGCCTTGGCAATCGACTGGCCCAGCGAAGTCTTGCCGACGCCAGGGGGGCCCACCAGGCACAGGATGGGCGCCTTGACCTTGTCCACACGCTGCTGCACAGCGAGATACTCAAGAATGCGGTCCTTGACCTTTTCCAGGCCATAGTGGTCAGCATTGAGCACCTCTTCGGCGGCCACCAGATCCTTTTTGACCTTGGTCTTCTTGCTCCAGGGCAGGTTCGTCAAGGTTTCGAGGAAGTTGCGCACCACCGAAGCCTCTGCCGACATAGGCGACATCAGCTTGAGCTTCTTCAACTCGGCCTCTGCCTTCTTGCGCGCTTCCTGCGGCATCTTGGCCAGCTGGATCTTCTTTTCCAGCTCTTCAAGGTCAGCGCCGTCCTCGCCTTCGCCCAGTTCCTTCTGGATGGCCTTGACCTGCTCGTTCAGATAGAAGTCGCGCTGGCTCTTTTCCATCTGCTTTTTGACGCGTCCGCGGATCTTCTTGTCGACATTGAGGATATCGACTTCGCGTTCGAGCTGGTCGTACAGGTTCTCCAGCCGGTCCTGCACGTTCTGCAACTCCAGCACAGCCTGCTTGTTTTCCAGCTTGAGCGGCAGATGCGCCGCAATGGTATCGGCCAGGCGTCCCGCGTCCTCCAGACCGGCAATCGAGGTCAGGATCTCGGAGGGGATCTTCTTGTTGAGCTTGACGTACTGGTCAAACTGCTGCATCACGGCACGGCGCAATGCTTCGATCTCGCTGGCCTTCTCGGCCGCATCGCCCGGCTCCACAGGAGCTACCTTGGCGGTGAAATATTCTTCGCCTTCTGCGATTTCAACCACCTGGGCACGCTGCACGCCTTCGACCAGCACCTTGACCGTGCCGTCGGGCAGCTTGAGCATCTGCAGGATGGTGGAGACGCAGCCTACATCGAACATGTCGGCTACCGAGGGATCGTCCTTGGCGGCCGTCTTCTGCGCCACCAGCATGATTTTGCGGTCGGCCTCCATGGCCGTCTCCAGCGCCTTGATGCTCTTGGGGCGGCCCACAAACAGCGGGATCACCATGTGCGGGAATACCACAACGTCCCGAAGCGGGAGCATGGGCAATTCCGAAGGGAGAGTGGTGAGGGATTGGGTATCGGACATGAAAATCCTTTTAAAACTTTTACGAAGATGCTTCGCAAAAGCAATTTTTCAACCCTGCGGCTTGCGAAAAACCACGGGTAGGGACAGAGATCGCCTCTCACAGGCACCCACAGCCTGCCAAAGGGCAGAGCCTGCAAAAGCAGGCTCATCAAAAACAATAGCTACTGGCGGTTACCAGATATAGGCTGAGGCACTCAAGCCTTCTTGGCGGCTTCCCGGTAGACCAACAGTGGCGGCTTTCCTTCGTTGATGGTTGCCTCCTCAACAACAACCTTGGCGACATTGTCGGTCGTCGGCAGGTCGAACATGGTGGTCATCAGCGATTGCTCCAGAATGGAACGCAGGCCACGGGCACCCGTCTTGCGCGCCAGCGCCTTCTTGGCAATGGCGGTCAGGGCGTCGGGGCGCACTTCCAGTTCCACCCCTTCCATGCCCAGGAGCTTGTTGTACTGCTTGACCAAGGCGTTCTTGGGCTGGGTCAGGATCTGCACCAGTGCATCTTCCGACAGCTCGGCGAGTGCCGTCACCACAGGCAGGCGCCCCACCAACTCGGGAATGATGCCGAACTTGATCAGGTCTTCAGGCTCGATATCTCGGAAAGTTTCCGAGATGGAGCGCTGCTGCTTGCTCTTGACCGTGGCACTGAAACCGATACCGGATGCTTCGGAGCGGTTCTCGATCACCTTTTCCAGACCTGCGAACGCACCGCCGCAGATGAACAGGATGTTGGTGGTATCCACCTGCAGAAAATCCTGGTTCGGGTGCTTGCGGCCGCCTTGCGGAGGAATCGAAGCCATCGTGCCCTCGATCAACTTGAGCAGCGCCTGCTGCACACCCTCGCCAGACACGTCACGGGTGATCGATGGGTTGTCGGCCTTGCGGGTGATCTTGTCGATTTCATCGATATAGACGATGCCGCGCTGGGCACGCTCCACATCGTAGTTGCAGCTTTGCAGCAGCTTCTGAACGATGTTTTCCACGTCCTCGCCCACATAACCGGCTTCGGTCAAGGTGGTGGCATCGGCCATCACAAACGGCACGTTCAGCTGACGCGCCAGCGTCTGGGCCAGCAAGGTCTTGCCGGAGCCCGTCGGGCCGATAAGGAGGATGTTGCTCTTGGCCAGCTCCACCTCGTCCTTGCCAGCCTTGTCCTTGTGCAGCAAACGCTTGTAGTGGTTGTATACCGCCACGGCCAAGGTGCGCTTGGCAGGATCCTGACCAATCACATAGTTGTCCAGATTGGCCTTGATATCGGCTGGCGTTGGCAGGTCATTGCCCTTGAGCTTTTCCCCTTCCTTGCCTTCTGCCGCCACTTCGTCGCGCACGATGTCGTTGCACAGGTTGATGCACTCATCGCAAATGAACACGGATGGGCCTGCAATGAGTTTCTTGACCTCATGCTGGCTTTTGCCGCAGAACGAGCAGTACAGGGTTTTTTCGCTGGATGAGCCTTTTTTCTCGGCCATGGGGGCAATGCCTTCAATCGAATCTATATGGAAACAATGATAACCAACTACAAAGCGGCCTCAACCGGGTAGGGTTGAGGCCGCCTTTACCGGTTTGGTTTGATCCTGCTTATGGGCGCTTTTCTACCACAGTATCAATCAGACCGTATTCATGCGCCTCGTTCGCCGTCATGAAGTAGTCGCGCTCGGTGTCGTTCTTGACCTTCTCGTAGCTCTGGCCCGTGCGTTCGGCCAGGATGCGGTTCATCTGTTCCTTGGTACGGATGATGTCGCGGGCATGGATTTCGATATCCGTTGCCTGGCCGCGCGCGCCGCCCAGCACCTGGTGGATCATGATCTTGGAATTGGGCAGCGAATAGCGCTTGCCCTTCTCGCCCGCAGCCAGCAGGAACGCACCCATGCTGGCAGCAAAGCCCAGGCACATGGTGGAGACCTGCGGTTTGATGAACTGCATGGTGTCGTAGATGGCCATGCCAGCCGTCACGCTGCCGCCTGGCGAGTTAATGTAGAGGGAAATGTCCTTGTCGGGATTTTCGCTCTCCAGAAACAGCAACTGGGCAACCACCAGGTTGGCCGTCTGGTCGTTCACTTCGCCGACCAGGAAAATCACGCGGTCCTTGAGCAGGCGCGAGTAAATATCAAACGAGCGCTCTCCACGGCCCGATTGCTCGATCACCATCGGGATCAAACCCAAGTTCTGAATATCTTGTGCGCTCATTGCATCTCCATTGAGGATAGGTGGAAGCTAGCTTCGAATTCTGTGTGAATCGACTAACTGTACCCCAACAAAATGGGGCCTGCGCCCAAAAGCACAAGCCCCTGCGTGGGTTGGCCGTCAAACGGAGGGTTGCCGACGCGGCAATCCCCTGTCTGCCACAGCCGATCAGGCCTGCTGGCCCATCAGTTCGTCGAACGACACCGTCTTGTCGGTGACTTTGGCCTTGCCCAGCACGAAATCCGTCACATTGTTTTCAATCACGACGGCTTCGACTTCGGCCAGACGCTGGCGGTCGCCAAAGTACCAACGCACCACATCTTCAGGCTTTTCGTAGCTCGAAGCCAGATCGTCCACATGGGCCTTGATCTGCTCGGGCGTTGCTTCCAGCTTGTTGGACTTGACCAGCTCAGCCACCACCAGGCCCAGGCGCACGCGACGCTCGGCTTGTGGCAGGAACACGTCAGCAGGGATTTCTGCCTTGTCGGCATCCTTGATGCCGCGCTGCTTCAATTCGGCACGGGCGCCTTCGAGCAGACGACCGACTTCAGCGTCGATGCTGGCCTTGGGCAGGTCCAGTTCGGCCTTGGACACCAGGGCTTCCATCACGGCTTGCTTGTTGCGCGACTGAACACGGAACTTCACTTCACGCTCCAGGTTCTTCTTGATGTCGGCGCGCAGGCCTTCAACGGAGCCGTCGGCAATGCCCAGGGTCTTGGCAAAGGCCTCGGTCACTTCAGGCAGGTTGGCGGCTTCCACCTTCTTGACGGTCACTAGGAAGTCGGCGGTCTTGCCAGCCACTTCCTTACCGTGGTAGTCCTCAGGGAATGCCAGAGGGAAAGTCTTGGACTCACCCGTCTTCATGCCGCGCACTGCGTCTTCGAATTCCTTGAGCATCTGGCCTTCGCCGATCAGGAACTGGAAGCCTTCGGCCTTGCCGCCGGCAAAGGGTTCGCCGTCGATCTTGCCTTCGAAGTCCACGGTCACGCGGTCGCCGTCCACAGCGGCTGCATCAGCAGGACGCTGGGCAAACGTGCGGCGCTGCTTGCGCAGGATGTCGATGGTCTTGTCGATGGCGGCGTCGTCCACATCGGCCGTCAGCTTTTCCACTTCTGCAGTGGCCAGATCGCCGATCTTGACTTCAGGGAACACTTCGAACACGGCGTCGAATGCCAGCTCGCCCTCTGGAGCACCTTCCTTTTCGGTGATCTTGGGCTGGCCTGCCACACGCAGTTCTGCTTCATTGGCAGCCTTGGCAAACGCCTCACCCACCTTTTCGTTCAGCACTTCGTACTGGACAGAATAGCCATAGCGCTGAGCCACCACATTCATTGGCACCTTGCCTGGACGGAAGCCGTCCATCTTCACGGTACGAGCCAGGCGCTTCAAGCGGCTGTCCACTTCGGTCTGCACCGAAGCCAGGGGCAAGCTCAGCGAGATCTTGCGCTCGAGCTTCTCAAGGGTTTCAACATTCACTGCCATGGTAATTCCTAGTTGGGCACGAACCCTGCTGGCAACAACACCGATGCAGTGCACCGGCACTGTCTCGTACCTGGGTTCCATCGAAGCGGCGCCCGAGCGGCAAATTTGCCCATCAACACGCCAAAAATCAATGGCTTATAGCGCATGCATCACAAATACCTTGGGTATGGCAATGCCTGGCGCAGTAAGCCGAAACCAAGCATTATATATAACTGCCGTCCTGTGGCCGCAATTTAAAGGAATGAGCCAGCCACGCCCAATAACACGCCGCCACACCCCTGCCAGCGGGCAGGCATGTCAGCGCATGGGGCCGGTCTGCTCCAGCACCAGCCATGCGGCGCGAATGAACTCGTCATCCGGTGCACTGGCCTGCAATGCAAGCAGGCGCTCGTAACATTTCTTCCAGGTGGTTTGGCTGATCTGAGAGCCATAGGCCTGGGATTTGAAGTCGGGTGACAGAATCCAGGCCACCAGCAGGCGCGGGTCCGTCTGGGGGTCCAGCACGATGGACAGCATCGCATCGGCACGCGCCGTACCGTTCTCGGCCTGCATCAGGTTGGCCATCGCCGACAACCACAATTGCAGGTTACGCACCACCAGGCTCCCAAGCCCCGGCTGCAAGCGCAGCACGACCCCCTGCCATTTGCCCAGAAAACCGCGAACAGCCTGAAGCTCCTCTGCATCCATCTTCTGCAGGGTGGAGGGCTTGCCCCACACTTCCACAAGCTTGATTCGGCTGGGCACCATGTCGCCTTGCAGCAGCAGCTTCATGATCTCCATCCGCCAGGGCTTGCTGGCGCGCGGGTACAGCGCCGCCAGGCTGCGGTAGAACAGGGGTTCGGCCAGTTGCTTTTTGCCCCAGGCGGCGACCAGGAACGGCACGTTCTCGTCAGCAGCTCCCGTGCCCATCAAGACCCGAATGGCATCGGGCTTCAATACGTCCTCTCCGCTTTCGATGGTTTTCTGCATTTCGGCACGCAAGGCCAGCAGTGTGGCTGTATCGCGCAGCTCGTCTTGCAGGTCCCGCATTTGCTGCAGCAGCATCAGCTTCTCTGTTACGGTGCGGGCCTGCTGGAAGCGCTCTATGAGTTCACGCATGTTGCGTGCTGCAGCTTCCTGGCTCTCTGCCGTGGAGCTGACCGGCTCAGGTGACAGCAAGGCATCCAGCGTTTGCGCATGGATTTGCGGCGCCCCTAGCAGTAACACGCAGAACGCCGCTTGCTGGATTTTTGTCATTACAGATATCTGTGCTGCATGAATGGCTGAACCAGCGACAAATCATGCCAGCAAGCCGCCGATTGTCAATCCAGAGACAGGCTGAAATCCTCATTTTTTGTTGGCACAAGCCTGCACCTGCAAATAAAAAGCCGACCCCAGGAGAAGCCGGCTTTCAAACAAGGCACTGCACACCTTCTGGCAGAAGGATTGCCATCTAATTGTGGTGCGCGGGGGGGGACTCGAACCCCCACAGTGTTGCCACCGTCAGGACCTAAACCTGGTGCGTCTACCAATTTCGCCACCCGCGCGGTCCGGGTCATGGCAGGCGCCATATCCCGTTCAGGTCAATCCGCAATTCTACATGCAAGACCTGCGCCTTCTGGTCCGTTCTGCGCAAAAAAGCGCTGCATCTGCCTGCAATCGGCTGCTCAGACAGCAGCGGACAGCGGGGTGTCGCTGTGCTCCTTCTTCACGCGGAACCAGGCGGCATACATGGCAGGCAGCGCCAGCAAGGTCAGCACCGTGGCCACGATCAACCCGCCCATGATGGCTATCGCCATCGGCCCCCAGAAGATGCTGCGCGATAGCGGAATCATCGCCAGCACTGCGGCAGCTGCCGTCAGCGCAATCGGACGCAGGCGGTGCGTGGCCGCTTCGACGATGGCGTCGAAGGTGGACAGCCCCGCAGCATGGTTGGCCTCGATCTGATCGATCAGGATGACGGAGTTGCGCTGGATCATACCCATGAGCGCAATCACGCCCAAAAGCGCCACAAAGCCGAACGGCCGGTTCAACAGCAGCAGCGCCGCCGTCACCCCCGAAATTCCCAGGAAACCGGTGAGGTAGACGAGCACCGAGCGGCTGAAGCTGTGCAACTGCAGCATCAGCAGGGTAAAGACGAGGAACACCATGATCGGCATGCCTGCCATGATCGAGTCCGAGCCCTTGGCGCTTTCTTCCACGGCGCCGGCGATCTCGATGCGGTATTGGTTCAGTCCCTTGGCTGCCCAGCCCTCTTGCAGCTTCTGCAGATCGGGCCAAAGCTTTTGCGTGACGGTCGGGCCCTGCAGTCCGGCCACCACATCGCCCTGCACCGTGATGGAGTACTCGCGCCCCTGCCGCCACAGAATGCCCGGCTCCCACACGAAGGTGGGTTTGGCGATCTGCGACAGCGGAATCGCCCGCCCGCTGCTGGATGCCACATAGGCATTGCCCACATCGGTGACCGCCTTGCGCTCGTCCACGGGCTGGCGCAGCACCATGTCGATCAGCTTGTCGCCTTCGCGGTACTGACCGATGGTGTTGCCCGACAGCTGGGTGCGCGTGGCCTGGGCAATGTCCTGGTTGCTCACGCCCAGGGCCCGGGCCTTGCTCTGGTCCACCTCCAGGCGCAGCACCTTGATGGCTTCGTTCCAGTTGTCGTTCACGCCGCGCATGTCTGGCGATGCTTCCAGCTTCGCGCGCACTTCGTTGGCCAGCTCACGCAGCAGCTTGGGGTCTTGCCCCATGACGCGGAACTGCACCGGATACGGCACCGGTGGCCCGCTGGGCAGCAGCTTCACGCGCGCCCGCACCTCAGGAAACTCCTGCGCCAGCATGGTTGGCAGCTGTTGCATCAACCGGTCGCGCTCGGCCAGATTGGTGGGCAGCAGTATCAGCTGCGATACGTTGGACTGCGGGAAGACCTGGTCGAGCGGCAGATAAAAGCGCGGCACGCCCGAGCCGATCCAGGAAGTGACCGATTCCATGCCCTGCTGCTCCTGCATGCGCTTTTCGATGCGCTGGGTCACCTCTTCATTCGCAGCCACGCTGGCGCCCTCGGGCAGCCACACGTCCAGCAGGATTTCAGTGCGGTTTGAGTCGGGGAAGAACTGCTGCTGCACCTTTGTCATGCCGAACAGCCCCAATGCAAACACCAGCAGGGTGGCGCCAATCGTCAGCCAGCGGTGTTCCACGCACCAGCCCACGGTGCGGCGAAAGCGGTTGTAGAACGGCGTGTCAAACATTTCGTGGTGACCAGCGCCTTCGCTCTCCGGCGCATGCCTGGGCTTTTTGAGGAATACGGTTCCCAAATACGGAACAAAGTACACCGATGCCACCCAGCTGATGACCAGCGCAATCACCGTCACCGCAAAGATGGCAAAGGTGTACTCACCGGTGGTGGATTTGGCAATGCCAATGGGCATGAAGCCCGCTGCCGTGATCAGGGTGCCGGTCAGCATCGGTTTGGCCGTGATGTCGTAGGCCGCCGTGGCCGCACTTACCTTGTCGTAGCCCTCTTCGAGCTTGCGCACCATCATCTCCACGGCAATGATCGCGTCGTCCACCAGAAGGCCCAGCGCAATGATCAGCGACCCCAGCGACACCTTGTGCAAGCCGATTCCCCAATACCACATGGCCAGGAAGGTAGCCGCCAGCACCAGCGGAATGGTGATGCCCACCACCAGGCCCGGGCGCGGATCGACGGAGACACGGCGCCACAGCGGCTCCTTGCCCTTGCGGATGTGCAGGCCCAGGCTCAAAAAGCTCACCGCCAGCACGATCACCACTGCCTCGATCAAGGTCTGCACAAATTCATTGACCGAGGTTGCCACGGCCTTGGGCTGGTCCTGCACGTTTGCGAGGCCCATGCCAGCGGGCAGGGTCGGAGCAATTTTGTCCACAGCCGCACGCAGGTTCTTGCCCAGCGCAATCACGTCGCCGCCCTTGCGCATCGAGATGCCCAGCGCCACCGTGGGTCGCCCCTGGTAGTGCACCTTGGTCTTGGCCGGATCGATGTAGCCACGGTAGATGTCGGCAATATCGCCCAGCTTGAGCTGCACGCCCGCCGGCCCCCGGATGGGCATGGCCTTGACATCGTTCAGCCGCGTGAATTCGCCCGTCACCTCGACCTGCACACGGTCTGCGCTGGCCTGCACCTCGCCACCGCTTTGCACGGCGTTCTGCTGGCCCAGCTGGCCAATGACCTGGTTCATGTCCAGCCCCAGCTGCGCCAGCTTCGCACGCGAGATTTCGATGAACAGCTTCTCGTCCTGTACCCCGAACAGCTCCACCTTGGCTACATCCTTGACGCGCAGCAAGCTCTGGCGCACGCTGTCGGCGTACTCCTTCAACTCGGCGTAGCTGTAGCCATCACCCTGCAGCGCGTAGATCACGCCGTACACATCGCCAAAGTCGTCATTGAAGAACGGCCCCAGCACGCCTTGCGGCAGGGTGGCCCGCATATCGCTCACCTTTTTCCGCACGGTCAGCCAGGTTTGCGGTACATCGCCCGGCTTGGTGTCTTCGCGCAGGTTCAGGATGATGAGCATCTCACCCGGCTTGGAGTAACTCACGATCTTGTCGGCGTTGGGAACATCCTGCAGGGTGCGCTCGATCTTGTCGGTCACCTGCTCGGCCACCTGCTGCGCCGTAGCACCCGGCCACGCGGCAGACACCACCATGGCGCGGAAGGTGAAGGGCGGGTCTTCATCCTGACCCAGCTGGAAGTAGGCCCCCAGGCCCAGCAGCAGCAGCACGATGAGCAGGTAGCGCGTGAGCGGGATATGCTGCAGCGCCCAGCGCGACAGGTTGAAGCCTTTAGTGTCCAGGTGCTTTTCCTGGTCGCTCTGCCGCGGCGTGCCTGGTGTTGCGTTGTCTTGCATGGCCACCTCTTACTTGGTCGCCGCAGGCAGCGTCTCACCAGAGCCACCAGACACTACAGAATTGGTAGCATCTGGCGCCTTGCTGTCTTGCGCAGGAGCGTATTTTGATTGAAAAACGGTCACCTTCTGCCCGGCATTGAGTACATGCACCCCGGCAATCACCACCTGCTGGCCCGGCTGCAGGCCGCTTTGGATGACGGCATCATTGCCGTCCATGCGCGCCACCTTTACCGACTGCGGCTGCACGGCCGAGGTTGCAGGGTCAAACACCCAGACGTTGCTGACACCCGCCTTGTCCCACAGTGCCGCCAACGGCAGCTTGATGACGCCTGCATCCTGCGTTGTATTCGCCTGCACGCTCTGCGGAATGACGGTGACCGTTGCGCCCAGCTTGGGCAGCACATCGGTATCGGCCGCATCGAGCGATGCCTTGATCTGGTAGGTACGCGTGGCAGCGTCTGCGCTGGCAGCCACTTCGCGGATGTGTGCACTGAGCGTCTGCCCATCGGGCCACACCAACACCTGCGCCGGCTGCCCGGCCTTGAACTGGGCAATGCGGTCCTCGGGCACAGCAAACACGGCGTCGCGTGCGCCGTCCTTGGCAATGCGCAGCACCGGGCTGCCTGCGGCCACCACCTGACCGGGCTCCACATTGACCGCAGTCACAACGCCCGCCACATCGGCCACCAGGCGCGTATAGGCGGTCTGGTTGCCCTGGGCAGCGGCATTGGCTTTGGCCTGGTCCAGCTGGGCCTGCGCCGACTTGAGCGACGCCGCATGGCGCTCCATCTCTGCCGCGCTGATGAAATTCTTGTCGCGCAGTTCTTTGAAACGGTGGTAATTGGCAGCCGCCAGATCGCGCTGCGTCACTGCGGCCTGTACCTGGGCCTGGGCGCCCTGCGCAGCCAGTGCATAATCCGTGCCATCGAGTTGCGCCAGCAACTGGCCGGGTTTCACCGCCTGGCCCAGCTCCACATTGCGGCTGAGCACCTTGCCCGCCACGCGAAAACCGAGCTGCGCTTCGGTACGCGCGCGGATATCACCGGCAAATTCGGCCTTGGCCACCAAAGGAGCCGCACCCACCGTTTGCAGTTTGACGGCACGGATCGGCTCGGGTGGCGGTTCTTTCTTGGAGCAGGCCGCTATCAAAATGACAGCTGCCAGCGCAGCAGCCGTGCGCACAGAACGCTTGAAAAGAACTTGAGACATGGTAGTGGGCCGGAATAAGGAGAACAGACCGCCACGGCAGCTCCCATCCATTTCATGGGTCCTCCCGGCAGTCATTTAATGACCAATGGGTCATTAATCTAGGGTTTTCATCCCCAGTTGTCAATCGGCTCCCATGGCAAAACGCTTGCTGTCCCGGCAAAGCACTGCGGGCGCACCTCGGTGGCCCCTGGCCATGGACGGCAGGGCTGGCTCGTCAGCCCACCCCGGCTCGGACAACACCGCTCGTGGATCGGCTAGCATCCCGGCTGTGAACGAATCCCGCCCCCCTGCCCACCGAGGCGCCGCGCCAGCGGTCACCCACTACGAGAACTTTCCCGTCGCCTCGTGGCTGTGCCCGCCTGCACTGCGCTCCCCTATCGCCGCCATCTACCACTTTGCCCGTACAGCCGACGACATTGCCGACGAAGGTGACGCCACTGCCGCCCAACGCATTGCCGAGTTGCAGGCCTACCGCGACGAACTCGCCCGCATTGCCCAGGGCGAGACACCTGCAAACCGCTGGCGCGGCGTGTTTGCGCCGCTGCAGGCCACCATTGATCAGTGGCAGTTGCCAGTACCGCTGCTGGACGACCTGATCAGCGCCTTCATGCAGGACATCGGCAAGACCGAGAACGCCCAGACCTATGAAAACCGGGCGGAGCTGCTGGATTACTGCCGCCGCTCGGCCAACCCGGTGGGGCGCCTGCTGCTGCATCTGTATGGCGTGCAGGACGCTACATCGCTGGTACAGAGCGACGCCATCTGCAGCGCGCTGCAGCTGATCAATTTCTGGCAGGACTTGAGCGTGGACATTCCGCGCGGGCGCTACTACCTCACTGACGCTGACCGCGCACAACACGGTGTCAGCCTGACCGCCATGCAGCAACGCCAGGACAGCCCGGCATTGCGCCAGTTGGTCATGCAGCAGGCACGCTGGGCCCGCGAGTTGATGAACAGCGGCGCCCCGCTGGTGCACCGTGTTCCCGGCCGCGCCGGCTGGGAACTGCGCCTGGTGGTGCAAGGCGGCCTGCGCATTCTGGACAAGGTTGATACCCTCCAAGGCCGCAGCCTGTGGGAGCGGCGCACCATCGGCAAGACAGACGTGCCGCGCATGCTCTGGCGCAGCCTGTGGATGTAGACATCTGCTGCCCATAAAAGAGGCCGAACCCGCAGGGATTCGGCCTGAAAAGGGGTTCAAGACCCCCGAGGAGAGTGCTTACAAAATGTGGTGCGGCAAGAAGCGCTTCAGCCCAACTGTACCGGCACGAAAATCTTCTGCCCGTTGCGCTCGATCAACAAGGCCACCGATTTGTCGGATTGCGCCACTTGTTTACGCAGTTCGTCAATTCCCGTCACCGCAGCGCCGTTGATGGACAGCACCACGTCCCCCGGCTGCACGCCAGCCAGGGCTGCCGGGCCAGCCGCCTGCTCCACGATCAGGCCGCTCTTGCTGCCGCTGGCCTGCTTTTCCTGCGGCGTCAGCTCGCGCAGCGCCAGGCCCAGCTTGCCTTTGCCCACCTTGTCCTTGCTGGCCACCTGATCGCCCTTGTCGGTATTGCCGCCCAATGTGGCCTGCACCGTGGTCTGCTTGCCCTGGCGCCAGACCTGCAGGCTCGCTTCTGCGCCGGGCCTGGCGGTGGCAATGGCGGCGGGCAGGTCATTGGAGGAAACGATGGCCTGGCCGTTGTAGCCGGTGATCACATCGCCGGGCTGCAGGCCTGCCTTCTCGGCAGGGCCGCCCTTTTCCACACTCGCCACCAGCGCGCCTTCGGGCTTGGGCAGCTTGAAAGAATCGGCGAATGCCTGATTCACCTCCTGGATCACGACGCCCAAACGCGCGTGGTTCACCTTGCCGTGTTCCACGATTTGGTCCTTGATGTTGACTGCCAGGTCGATCGGGATCGCAAACGACAGACCCTGGTAGCCGCCACTCTTGCTGTAGATCTGCGAGTTGATGCCGACCACCTCGCCCCGGGTGTTCAAAAGCGGCCCTCCCGAATTTCCGGGGTTGACGGCCACATCGGTCTGGATGAAAGGAACAGCGCTGTCATCGGGCAAGGCACGCCCCTTGGCGCTGACCACACCAGCAGTCACCGAATTCTCGAAACCAAAAGGCGAGCCGATGGCCAGCACCCATTCGCCCTGTTGAACGGCCTTGGAATCACCCAGGCGGGCGACTGGCAGGTCCTTGGCGTCGATCTTGATGACGGCGATATCGGTCTTGGGGTCGGTACCCAGCACCTTGGCCTTGAATTCGCGGCGATCGGTGAGCTTGACGGTCACGGTTTTGGCGCCCTTGACCACGTGTGCATTGGTCAGGATCGTGCCATCGGGGCTGATGATGAAACCCGAGCCCTCGCCCGCCGTCGGCACTTCCTGCGGAATCTGGCGGCCGAAGCCGCGCATGCCCTGCTGCGGCACTGCAAAGCCAAACTGCTTGAAGAACTGCAGCATCGGGTCGCCAGGATCGATCTGCTGGCCGCGATTGGCAGACGGGGCAGTGTCGCCGTCATCATCATCGTCTTCGTCGTTGCCGACCTTGCGCGTGCCACGCACGCTGATATTGACCACAGCAGGCCCAGCCTGTGCAGTGATGGCGGTGAAATTGGGCAGATTGACCGATGGCGCCATGGCGCCCGGGGCCTGTGCCACGGCAGCAGGCACGTTCTGCGCGTTCGCGCTCCAGTGCACGTGCTGCATGGCGGTGGCGCCAACGCCACCCAGCACACCGGCGGTGAGCAAAGCAGCCACCAGCTTCTTGGAACCCAGTTGGAGAGAAGGGGTCGACATTTTTGAACTCCTCTGATGCATTCAGTCTGTTGATGCCGCTACTGTGCATGCGCAGACTTAGAGGAAACTTAGACGGGAGTGGGAAACAGCTGCAAACTGCCCCGCAAATGCCTGGGCAGGTCAAAGGAATATGACAGCTTAACTATTAAATTGATAGCAATTTGCACAACCGACTGGTGCTACGGAAAGCCTTTTCCTGCGCTCCACTTGAAAAGGCATTTTCAGGACCGATTGCACCGCACCGGACATTGCGGCGCAAGATTCGCAGCAAGCCCGGACTTCTAGCCAACGACACTGCATTTCGTCCTTTCAACGCGCTCTCCGCAATGCAGCAGTCTTCACCACTTCCCTCTCCCTTTCAGCGCCTGTCTCTCGCCAATCTGGCTGCGCAGTCTGCCGAGCAGCTGAGCCTCGCAACCGTGCCCCTGGTCGCCGTGCTGGTGCTGGGCAGCAGCGTGGGCGACATCGGCCTGCTGACAGCCATGGGAACCCTGCCGTTCCTGCTGCTCTCGCTGCCGCTGGGCAGCCTGGCCGATCGTATCCCGCGCCAGCAATTGATGCTGTGGGGCGAGGTGCTGCGGCTCACCGCCCTGCTGCTCATGCTGGTTGCCCTGCACAGTTCGCATTTACAAGTGGGGTGGTTGGCCGCGCTCAGCTTTGCGGGGGCCATCGGCACGGTGGCTTTCAGCGTGGCGACTCCTGGTCTGGTGTCCGATCTGGTTCCACGCCCGGCCCTGGCTCAGGCCAATGCCCGCCTGGAAGTGGCCCGCAGCATTGCATTTGCCAGCGGCCCTGCTGTGGCGGGGAGCCTGGTAGCATGGGCTGGCGGCCTGCCTACGATGGCACTCGCGGTTGCACTGTCTGGTTTTGCCGTTCTCGCGCTTCTCGGGCTGCGCTCCGGTGCAACGCCCGCTCTGGCACAGCAGCTTCCACAACGCAGGCACCTGCTGCGTGAAGTGGGAGAAGGCGCGCGTTTCGTCGGTCAGCACGCCTTGCTGATGCCTTTGCTGGTGACAGGCGCGGTATTCAATCTGGCCTGGTTCATGCTGCAGACCGCCTTCGTGCCCTATGCCGTTCGCAGCCTGGGCATGGACGCCGGGGCCGTAGGCATGACCATGGCCTGCTATGGCGCGGGCATGCTGGCAGGCGCACTGGCCAGCCCGCGCCTGATGGCTGCCCTGCCCTTTGGCCGGGCTGTGCAACTGGGGCCGGTGGCGGGCCTGGCGGCTGCAGCATGCCTGGTTGCAACCCTGGCATGGCCTGGTTCTGCCCTGGCAGGTCTGTGCTTTTTCCTGCTCGGATCGGGCCCCATGGTGTGGACCATCAGCACCACCACCTTGCGCCAGCACGTCACGCCCAATGCCTTGCTGGGCCGCGTGTCCTCGGTATTTCTGATGGTGAACGCCGGTGCCCGGCCCATTGGCGCCGCCCTGGGCGGCTGGGTGGGCACGGGCTGGGGCGAAGGCACCTGCCTGCTTGTTGCCCTGGCAGGCTTTGCCGTGCAGGTGGTCGTTATTTTTGCTTCCCCATTTTCGCGACTGCAGCACATGCCCCGGATACAGGCTCAGCCATAAGCATATGGCATAGGCACAGACAAAAGTTCCACTCGCCCATCACTGGTCTCTACTCGATCCAAGCCTTCCATTGCAAGCCGATCAGGCACCAGTAATTGCAACAGGATCAAAAAACACCCGCACCCGCAATCCGCCCAGAAGGGGCGAATCGTCCAATGCCAGGCGGGCGCCATGCTGGCGCGCCACCGCATTCACGATGGCCAGGCCCAGGCCGCTGCCATGGGCCGCCGTGCCCGGCACCCGGTAGAAGCGGTCGAGCACGCGCTCCCGCTCAGCAAAGGCAATGCCGGCTCCGCTGTCCTCCACGCTCAGCACCGCAGGGCCTCCGGCATCATTGCTGCCATTGGCATCCTTGCCCCAACTGCAGCGCACCTGGCCCCCCTCAGGCGTATAGCGCAGCGCGTTTTCCAGCAGATTGCGCAGCAGGAGCGCCAGCGCATCTGGCTGGCCCGCAATGGCAGGTGATGCAGCATCGGCTGCAAACGCCAGATGCAAGCCCGCCTGCTGCGCCTGCGGCTGCAGCTCTTCCACCGTGCGCTGGCACAGCACGGCCATGTCCACGGGTTGCGGCGCAGCAGCCTGCATCTGCCCTGCTTCCTGCCGAGCCAGCGACAGCAGTTGCTCCACCATGCGGGTGGCCCGGTCGATACCGGCAGTGACGCGCTCACCGGCAATGCGGCGGGCTGCGTCATCCGGGGCGCGAGCCAGGCTTTGCACCTGCAGGCGCAGGGCTGCCAGGGGCGAACGCAGTTCATGGGCTGCATCCCCCACAAAGCGCTGCAGTGCATCAAATGCGGCCTGGAGACGGGCCAATAGCAGGTTCATCTCCTGCACCAGGGGCTGCACCTCTTGCGGCAGGTCGGCGTCAGGCAATGGCGAGAGGTCGTCGGCCCGCCGCGCAGCCAGCTGGCTGCGTGTACGCTGCAGTGGCGCCAGAGTGCGCGTTACCACCCACCACACCACCAGCATGATGAGCGGCGCAAGCAGCAGGACAGGCACGATGGAGCGCAGTGCCACATCGCCCGCCATTTTGCGACGGGATGCGGCCTCCTGCGCCACCTGAATCACCTGCGTCGGCGTCTGCAGCGCATAGATGCGGTACGCCGTACCGTGCGCCCGGGCATCGCTGAAGCCCAGCACCGCCACCTGGGGCAGCAGGCGGGCATTGCTCGAACGGTAGAGCATGATGCCGTCGGCACGCCAGATCTGGACAATCATGTCCTGCGCCTTGGTCTGCGGGTCGGCCAGCGCATCGGACGCGACCTCCGACGCCAGCCCTGCCGACAAGGCCAGCGCGATACGCTGCATCTGGCCATCGAACAGTGCTTCGGTCTCCGTACGCGCCGTGCGGTAGATACTGAAGGCCTGCAGGCAAGCGGCCACTGCCACCACGGCAAGCAAGGCCCAGGTCAGCCTCGCTCGCAGCGAGAAAGGCTTGGCCGTCTGCATCTGGAGGCCAGCGGACACAGCAGAAGAACGAGACTCCCCGGAAGCGTTCTGCGTCACTGCGCGCTCCCGGCGTCTGGCTGCTCCGCGGGCACCAGATAGCCCAGGCCACGCACGTTCTGGATCAGGTCCGCCCCCAATTTCTTGCGCACGCCGTGGATATAGACCTCGACGGCATTGCTGCTGATGTCGTCCCGCCAGGAATACAGTTTTTCTTCCAACTGGGGGCGGGACAGCACCCTGCCTGGGCGGGCGATCAGAGGCTCCAGCACCGCCCATTCGCGGGCCGACAGGCCGACCGGGCTGCCATCAACGAAGGCTTCGTGCGTGGCCGGTACGATGCGCACCTTGCCCCATACATACTCCGGCTCGGCCCTGCCGCTGGCACGGCGCACCAGTGCGCGGATGCGGGCAAACAGCTCGTCGAGGTCATAAGGTTTGATGATGTAGTCGTCCGCCCCGGCGTCCAGCCCGGCAACACGGTCGGCAATGGCGTCACGCGCAGTGGCAATCAGCACCGGTATGCGCATCTTTCGGGCGCGCATGCCGCGCAGCACCTGCAGGCCATCCACGTGGGGCAGGCCCAGATCCAGCAGCACCAGGTCATAGCCCCCCGTGGACAGTGCGGTTTCCGCCATGGCTCCGTCCTTGACCCAGTCCACCGCCCAGGATTCGGCGCGCAGCGCGTCCAGCACCACTTCGCCAATCATCTGATCATCTTCTACCAGCAGTATGCGCATGCCAGGATTATGGCGCCCATAAGGAAAAAGGGCTGGCAACCCCAATGGCCGCCAGCCCTATCCCGGAACAATGGGCGTAAAAAAAATCAGCTGCAAACAGTGTGTCAATCACACTGCCTGCAGCTGACCTTCACGCACGGCATTGGTTGACCAATGCCATCGGCAACATCTGCATGTTCTCACCCTCATGAGACAGATGTGCTCTCCTCTTCCCCCTCCTTGGAGAGCTTTATTGTATTGAAATTACACTGTAGATATATATAAACTATCAAAAAAGAAGTCTGATCCGCAATTAAATTACGGTGCTTCGAGGCATCTCCTGCGCCAAAAGCAGATGAATGGAAACGCTTAGCTTTTGTTTTTCATGGGAGAAAGGCAGGAACTTTCATAAAAAAACGCTGAATTCATGCAATTGTGAACAAATTTAATAGCAGTCTCTTTCATGCGCAACACAGGCTCCGGCGCATTGAATAACCCAATACCCGCGTTGGATATGCCCCAAGCCCCGGCCAGCCGGCCTCCTGCGGCTTGTGCCTGCGCCATGGGACAATACGCCCCCTATGACCACGCCCCAGCAGTACGTTCAAGACAAGGCCGCCGCATCCGGCAGCAGCTTCTACTACGCCTTTCTCTTTCTTCCCAAGGACCGCCGGGCCGCCATCACGGCCTTCTATGCCTTTTGCCGCGAAGTGGATGATGTCGTCGATGAAGTGAGCGACCCGGGCGTTGCAGCGACCAAGCTGGCCTGGTGGCAGTCCGAGGTCAGAAAGAGCTTTGCGGGCCAACCCAGCCACCCGGTGATGCAGGCACTGATGCCTTACGCCGCGCAGTTCGGGATCCAGGCCGAACATCTGCTGGCGGTCATCGAAGGCTGCCAGATGGATCTGGAGCAGACGCGCTACCTCGACTTTACCGGCCTGCAGCGCTATTGCCATCTGGTGGCAGGGGTGGTGGGCGAAGTTGCCGCACGCATTTTTGGCCAGACCAGTGAGCAGACCACGCAGTACGCCCACAAGCTGGGACTGGCGTTTCAGTTGACCAACATCATCCGCGATGTGGGTGAAGATGCCATGCGCGGCCGCATCTATCTGCCGGTGGAAGAGTTGCAACAGTTCGATGTGAAGGCACACGAGGTTCTGAACCGCAAGTACTCCGACCGCTTTGCCGCGCTGATGCGTTTTCAGGCCGAGCGGGCGCACCGGCTGTACGACGAGGCCCTTGCGCTGCTGCCCCCGCAGGACCGGCGCACGCAAAAACCCGGCCTGATGATGGCCAGCATCTACCGCACTCTGCTGCGCGAGATCGAGGCAGACCAGTTTCAGGTGCTCCACCAGCGCGTGAGTCTGACGCCACTGCGCAAGCTGTGGCTGGCCTGGCGCGTGCAGGCGCTAGGGCGCATGTAGGCCGGCATGACGACGAACAAGCGCATTGCCGTCATCGGCGGCGGCTGGGCTGGCATGGCCGCTGCAGTAGAACTGGCCTTCACCACACCGCACAAAGTTACCGTGTACGAAGCCGCCGCCCAATGGGGCGGGCGTGCACGCGGTCTGGCCTTGCAACTGCCCAATGGGGAGACATGCACTGCCGACAACGGCCAGCACATCCTGATCGGCGCGTACACCGCCTGCCGCACGCTCATGGAGCGCGTGGGCATTCATGCCGAAGCGGCTTTCACCCAGGTGCCGCTGTCCCTGCGCTACCCCGATGGCAGTGGCATCCGGTTTCCGGACTGGCCCACGCCCTGGGACGCGCTGTGGGGCATTGCCAGCGCGCGGGGCTGGTCGCTGGCCGAGCGGGCACAGCTGCTCGCCCGCGCCACGCGCTGGCGGCTTCAGGGCTTTGGTTGTGCGCCGAGGGCAACCGTGGCCGACCTGTGCGCAGGGTTGCCACAGCGCCTGCTGACCGAGTTCTTTGATCCGCTGTGCATATCGGCACTGAACACACCTATCGACCAAGCCAGCGGCCGCGTTTTCCTGCGGGTGCTGCAAGACAGCCTGTTTGCCATCCGCAAGGGCTCGCAGTTCTGGCTGCCGCAGATCGATCTGGGCAACCTCTTTCCCGGCACAGCGGTGCAGTGGCTGGCCGCGCGCGGCCATAGCGGCTATACCAGCCGGCGCGTGCAGCATATCAGCGCCGCGCCCCAGGGCGGCTGGCTGGTTCAGGGCATTCCGTTCGATGCCGTGGTGCTGGCCGCATCGCCCTGGGAGGCGGCGCGCCTGGTGGCAGACGCGCAGATACCCGCTGCCGACTGGTTGCAGGCAACCTGCGCGCTGGAGCACACAGCCATCGCCACTGTCTATGCCTGGAATCCGGCCACGCCTCCATCCGGCCACAGCCTGCCTGCGCCACTGCTGGCGTTGCGCAATACGGCAGAGCACCCTGCGCAGTTCGTGTTCGACCGTGGTCAATTAGGCGGTCCCGCCGGCTTGCTGGCATTCGTCATCAGCACCAGCGTGGGTGGCCGGGCACAGATCGAGCAGCAAGTCATCGCCCAGGCGCAGGCCCAGTTGGGTCTGGCTCTGCAGCCACTGCAAACCGTGGTGGAAAAGCGCGCCACCTTTGCCTGCACGCCGGGCCTGGTACGGCCTGATATGCAGGTGGCGCCCGCATTGGTGGCCTGCGGCGACTACATCGATGGCCCCTACCCCGCCACGCTGGAAGGCGCGGTACGCAGTGGTGTTGCGGCGGCACGTGCGCTGGCCTATCTTTGAAGCTATACAATTAATAGCATCCTGCACAATACCAGAAAGCGCTGCAAGCCGATTTCTTCTGTTTCAATAAAGTTTATCGGACCGCCCGCCCAAGCAGCAGGCACAGCTCGGCCAGATCGCGCACCATGGCCTGGGGCGCCTGGCTGGCAAGCGGCCACTGCAGATGGGTGGCACTAACGGCAGCCTGGTGGTAGTCCAGCTCCTGGCGTTGCACCCAGGCTGCCTGCATGCCGCAGGCCAGTGCGCCTTCCACATCCAGCGCGGCATCGTCTCCCACATGCAGAAATGCCGCCAGCGGCACAGCAATCGCCTGCGATGCTGCCGTGAAAATGCCCGCATGGGGCTTGGCCACACCCACCTCATGGGCGCTGGCACAGGCAGCAAACCAGGGCGCAAGCCCCACCCAGTCCAGCCGGGCATTGCCGTTGGAGACGGCCACCAGGGGGTAGCGCGCCGACAGCCACGCCAGCGAATCCTCCACCTCGGCAAACCATGTCACCTGGTTGCGCGCCGCGTAAAACTGCGCAAACGTGGGCTCGACGAGTGCCTCGTCCTCCCCGGCCTGCAGCAGCGCGCGGCGGATGAACTGCTGCCGGAAATGCGTCATGTCGTGGGCCTTGTGCACATAGTCGTCACGTACCGACTGGCGGATGGCTCCGGCCACCGCCTTGTCCTGCAGCAAGGTGGCCGTTGCGGGCGCATGTTCGCTTAGAAAGCGGTGCTGCGCTGCTTCGGCAGCCTTGAGGGTGGGTAGCACGGGCCACAGGGTGTCATCCAGGTCAAGGCTGATGGCACGGATACGGTCAAGATCAAGCATGGCATGTATTTTGCCTACTTTGAACAAGCTCTTGGCCCTCACCCCCACGGCCAAGCTGCCCAAGCTGCGACAATGGCCGCATGGTTTCAAGCCCCAGCCCTCTCCCAGGCACCGAACCCCAGAACACCACCGGCATTCTGCTGTGCAACCTGGGCACGCCCGACGCTCCCACCCCCGCCGCCACTCGCCGCTATCTGGCCGAATTTCTGAGCGACCCCCGTGTGGTCGAGATTCCGGCCGTGGTCTGGAAGCCACTGCTGCACGGCGTGATCCTGCGTACCCGCCCCGCCAAATCGGCCGCCAAGTACCAGACCGTGTGGATGCCCGAAGGCTCGCCGCTGGCCGTATGGACCGAAAAACAGGCCAAGCTGCTGCGCGGCTGGCTGGGCGAAGCCGGGCACCGCGTGCGGGTGCGGCCTGCCATGCGCTATGGCAACCCTTCCATCGCGAGCCAGCTCGATGCCTTCATGGCCGAAGGCGTGCGCCGGGTGCTGGTGCTGCCGCTGTACCCGCAGTATTCGGCCACCACCACGGCAAGCGTGATCGACGCCGTGGGCGCCTGGAGCCGTGGCGTGCGTGCCCTCCCCGAGCTGCGCTTCGTGAACGATTACCACCGCCACCCCGGCTACATTGCCGCGCTGGCCGCATCGGTGCGCAAGCACTGGCAGCAGGAGGGCCGCGCCGAAAAGCTGGTGCTGAGCTTTCACGGCATTCCCGAGCGCAATGTGCGCCTGGGCGATCCATACGAGCGCCAATCGCGGGAAACCGCCACGCTGCTGGCTGCAGCGCTGGGCCTGCGTGAGGGCGAATACATGGTCACCTTCCAGTCGCGCTTTGGCAAAGCCAAGTGGCTGGAGCCCTACACTGAACCCAGCCTGATCGCCCTCGCACAGCAAGGAACCCGGCACGTGCAGGTCATGTGCCCCGGCTTTGCCGCCGATTGCCTGGAAACCCTGGAAGAGATCAACCAGGAGGTGCGCGAAGCCTTCATGCACGCTGGCGGCGAGCGGTTCGACTACATTCCCTGCCTGAACGACCAGCCCACATGGATCACCGCACTGTCCGAGCTGACCCAGCAGCATCTGCAGGGCTGGCCAACCCGGGGAGCCACATGATGCAGCTTTGCCCTCTTGAAGCGGATGCCTCCTGGCAGGTTCAGGTACGCCAGCTGACCATGCATCCGCAGCAGCAACCATTCATCGGCGATCTGGAAGCACTCCTGCAATCGCAGGAGCCGGGAATCAGCCGCCATGTGATGGTACAAAACGGCCAGGCCGTCGGCTTTTTCCGGCTCGACACGCAGTTTTCCACCAGCCACCCGTTTGCACCGGAAAGTGCCCTGGGCCTGCGCTCCTTCTTTGTCGGCAGCAACTACCAGGGCCAGGGCCTGGCAAAGCATGCGCTGCAGGCCATGCCTGCCTACATCCGCCACCTGGGCCTGCCCGCCAGCCGGTTGTACCTGACGGTGAACTGCAAGAACGATGCGGCCTACCAGCTCTACCAACGCTGCGGATTCGTGGCAACCGGCGAGCTGTACCTGGGCGGCGGCTACGGGCCGCAACACATCATGTACCTGGCACTGGCTGCGCCAGCTCCTGCCCCAGCTTCCGCTCTCTAATGACCAAGGAATACTCCCCATTGTCTGATTCCCGCATTCCTGCCTCTCCGACTCCCGTCTGCGCCGAGCTCCTGCACGCGCGCCAGCTGCGCCTGTCCATCGATCCTGCCAGCCTGGGCTTTGCCAGCACCGCTGAGCTGGTGAACGAGCCGTTTTCCTGGATCGGCCAGCAGCGCGCCCAGGCGGCTGCCGAATTCGGCCTGGGGCTCGACCAGCCCGACTACCACCTGTTCGTGCTGGGCGAAGAAGGCAGCGGTCGCACCTCCTTGCTGCGCCAGGCCATGCAAGCCGAGGCCGCGCGCCGCCCTGCAGCGCCAGACATCGCTTTTGTCCACAATTTTGCCGTACCTGAGCGGCCGCTGGCGGTGCGCCTGCCCGCCGGCCAGGGCCGCGTATTGAAAAAGCGTATCGAAGGCCTGATCGACAAACTGCCCGAGCAGCTGGACAAGGCCGTCAACGAAGCGCAGCACCGCCGCCAGATCGAGCAGCTCTACAACCAGGCGCGCCTGGCCGAAGAAGCAGGCTTTGCCAGCCTGCGCGACTGGGCGAGCAGCGTAGGCCTGCGCATTCGCCGCGAGGAAGGCCAGCTGGTGGTGGAATCGGCAGCCGATCCCGCCGAGAACCCCGACAGCGCCAGCCCCGCAGACCCCAACGCCCAGGCCGAGCCCGGCGCCGAGGACAGCAACGACAATTTTGAAGAAAATGAGGCACTGGCGCAGTATGGACAAGCGCCAGTAGCTATCAATTCAGAAGCATCTAATACCGAACCAGTCGGTACGGCCCCCACCGGTACAGCAGCCATCAGCACCGCAGCGCCCGTCGAAAGCGCCGTGGTGGTGCAGCTCAACCTGCCGGTTGCAGACAGCGCGCCACCGGCTGGAGCAAGCGCAGAGGTGCCCGCCAACCCGGCCGCGTCAGCCGAGCCTGCGTCCCCTGCCATCGATCTGGAATACCAGTTGCGGCTGCAACTAGCCCAGTTTCGCGGCCAGCTGCGTCAGGCACACAGCGCGCGCGATGCGGCACTCCACCTCTTCTACCAGTCGCTGGCCACACCGCTGTGGCAGGCTGGTGCCGTCCAGGCGCTCGACGGCCTGAGCCCCGCGCCCGAACATGCCGCCACCTTGCAGCGCTGGCTGTCCCAGATGCAGGCCGAATGGCTCAAGAACATGGCGCTGTGGGTGCCGCGCAGCATCGCGCAGGATGCCGACGCCCTGCTCGACACCACCGACAGCATCGAAGGCGAAGGCGAATCACAGGATGCCCGCGACGACGCCCGTGCCCGCCTCGAAGCCCGGCGCCAGGCGCTGCGCTCGCTCAGCCAGCTCAACCTGGTGGTCGATCACCATGGTGAGACCCGAGCGCCAGTCATCACCGAAGACCAGCCCAGCCTGCGCAACCTGTTCGGCACCATCGACCCGCCTGAAGACGACGAGCACCGCAGCGATTTCTCGTGCATCCGCGCCGGCAGCGTGCTGCGCGCCGACGGCGGCTTTTTGTTGCTGCACCTGCGCGACATGGTGGGCGACGAAGCCTGCTGGCAGGCGCTGCGCCGCGTGCTGCGCACCCGCCAGCTGCGCATCGACGACGTGCACGCCGCCCAGGGGCCCAGCAACAGCGGCGGCATGCAGCCGGAGTTGCTGCCATTGCACTTCAAGCTCGTGCTGGTAGGCTCGGAAGAGAGCTATTACCAGATGCAGGAGCATGACCCGGACATGGCGCGGCGCTTCCGCGTCAAGGTCGATTTTGCCGAACACTTCAAGGCCACGGCAGCCACCTACCGCGCCACCGCGGCCTTGATGGCGCAGCGCTGCGCGCTCTACCAATTGCCGCACTGCGACGCCAGCGCCGTGGCGCGGCTGCTGGAGCAATCGCACCGCGAGGCCGATGACCAGCAGCGCCAGAGCGGCCAGTTGAACCAGCTCGAAGCCCTGCTGATCGAGAGCGCGCAACGCGCCCGCCAATCGGGCACAGGCCGCCTGGTGCAGGCCGCCGATGTGGAAGCTGCGCTGGCCGCGCACCGCGAGCGCCACAACGCCATGGAAGAAGCACTGCACGATGCCATCGCCGAGGGCGAACACGTCATCTCGTTTGTCGGCAGTGCCGTAGGCCAGCTCAACGGCCTGTCGCAGATCGATACCGGCGACCACCGCTTCGGCCTGCCCGCACGCATCACCGCGCGCACCTATGCGGGCCAGGAGGGAGTGCTGAACATCGAGCGCGAAGTCGCCCTCTCCGGCCCCATCCATGACAAGGGCGTGCTGATCCTGCAAAGCTACCTGACCGCGCTCTTTGGCCATCTGGCGCCACTGGCGCTCAATGCCTCGGTGGTGTTCGAGCAGGAATACAGCGGCGTCGAAGGCGATTCGGCCAGCTGCGCCGAGCTGTATGCGCTACTGTCATCGCTGTCGGGCCTGCCGCTGCTGCAGAACATTGCAGTGACCGGGGCGCTCAACCAGCATGGCGAAGTGCTGCCCGTGGGAGGCCTGAACGAAAAGATCGAAGGCTGGTTCGACCTGTGCGCCCAACAGGGTCTTGACGGCAGTCATGGTGTACTCATCCCCGCGCGCAACCAGCGCCACCTGATGCTGGCCCAGCGCGTGGTGGACGCTGTGCAGGCGGGGCTCTTCCATGTCCATACCGCCGAGCATGTGAGCCAGGGCATTGCACTGATGATGGGCCAGTGCGACGTACCGGCCGACACCCATGTGGGGCCGCGCCGCCTGCCCGCCGCCGTGATGCAGGGCGCAGAAGCCACCTTGCTGCAATACCGCCTGGCCTGCCAGAAGGCCGAAGCGGCCCGCCCGCGCGCGCAGCGGGCCCGCCAGCGCCAGATGCGCAATCTGGCGCAGCAGAACCGGGCTTAAAGCAGATTCAGGAGAGAAGGCATCAGGCCTCCCCTCCTCGACTTGAATCAATGCGCTCAAGCGCGGCGCAAGCGAACTGCAGCAAGCCCCGCCAAGGCAAGGGAAACCAGCATCAATGCCCACTGGCCTAAAGATGGAACGGGTGCAGGCTGCGAGCCCGTTGCCGCGATCGCGGTCACGCTTGCAGTTGCGCTGTTGTTAGCCATATTGGACTCGGTAGTTACCGTACTGGCAGTGGCAACCAGTGGGTAGGTGCTGCCTGCTGCGGCAGATGCGGGAATGTGCACCACCACGGTCACCGTAATGCTCTGCCCCACCGCCATGCTGCCCAAGCTGCATGCCAAGCCACTGCAAGGTGCCGAGGCGGAGACCAGGGTTGTGCCTGCGGGCAGGATGCTGTTCAGGCTTACGCTGTCTGCTGCTGCGCTGCCCTGATTGGTAACGGTGATGGTGTATGTGGCGTTGCTGTCAGGCGTAACAGTAGCGGGCAATGCGCTGGCCGAGACAACGAGATCTGGCAAGGGTGCTGCAACCACGCTGACACTGGCAGTGGCGCTGTTGTTGGTGGTAACGGGTTCAATGGTTGCGGTGCTGGCGTTGGCAGTAAGCGCATAACTGCTACCCGCCTGTGCTGTAGCAGGAATTTGGACAACGACATTAACGGTGACGGTTTGCCCCGTGGTCAAGGTGCCAAGACTGCAAGCGAAGCCACCAGCGCACGGGGTGGATGTTGAAACAACGGTAGCGCCAGCAGGCAGAACAGTGCTGAGGCTGGAGAGGTCGGCAGCGGCACCGCCCTGATTGGTAACAGTGATGGTGTAGGTAGCTGTACTGCCCGCTGCAACAGGGTCAGGGGCGGCATTCACAGATACCACCAGATCTGGCACTGCCGGGCAGGCCAGCGTGGCAGTGGCAGGGGTTTTGACATAGCCTGCGCCAGTCACCGAGAAATCAGTGCCAGGGGTGATGGTGTTTGTGACGCCTGAACCTGTTGTAGTGCACTGGCTGGCTGCACTGACAGGCCAGATCACCGGAACGGTAATGGAACAGCCACCGCCAGGCACGACACTACCACTCAGCGAAACCGAGCTACCGCCCATAGGGGCCGCTAGCGTGCCACCGGTGCAAGTGGTGGTAGCTGCTCCGCCAACTTGCAAAGGAGCTGGCAGATTATCAGTCACGATCAAGCCATTGATAGGTGTGGCACCCGTGTTGCCGACGCTAATGGTCAGAGTGCTGGTCTGCCCTACATTGACCGAGGTGGGGGAGAATGTCTTGGCGATTGAGGCGGGGATGCCGCAGCCGCCGCCCGACGAGAGGGCAGCAGAAAAAGCTGGGGCGATCTTCCCCTGGTTGGTAACACCCGAGTTATTGGTCACGCCAGAGGAGGTGCCACCAAAATAATTTCGGCTCTCGAACATGGAGATATCCGACATGGCAAACAGACAGGCACCACTGCCGCCAAAGGATTGTGTGCTTGGGATGAACACAGCAGCGACGTTGTTCACCATAGTTCCGGTCGCTGGCAGTGGTTCGCTAGGCGGCAGGTAAAGCACGTTGGCAGCAGGCACATTGTTCATGTAGAACATATAGCCTCCACGCAACGGATTGAGACCCGAAAAGCTGCTAACGACGGATGGAGAATTGTTCGTGTTGAGCTGAAAATTCACATCCATCACCACAGGCGCAGACGCTACTGCGTCAATATTGGCTGCCAACTTAAGCTCTGCCAGCAGATCAGCGGCAGCACCACCCGAAGCAGCTCCGCCCGTGTCATACAGCAGCGCAAATCCATTAGCACTGCGGTTGGCAATGGCTTGGTTGATGGCAGAGAGATTGCCCGCTTCAAAAGGCGCGACGAGCCTGGCAACCACTACGAGATCATAAGCACTGGAGCTGAATGTGGCAGCCGAAACCGCACCGGCTTGATCCAGTGTCTTGATGTGCGTGACTGTATCGCCTGCGCTGGTGAATTCGGTCACCAAGTTATCCATTGAGTCCGTCGCAGAATTGGGGATCGCACCGTAGGAATTATAGGTAGACAGTACCAGCACATTTTTGGCATCGGCTTGCGTGTATGCCAACAGGCCCATGGCCAGAACAAATAAGCAGCGCAGCATTATTTGGACAAAACGGCTCTTTGGGAGAGACTCACGGAGCCATTCATTTATTCCAAACTGCTCCCTTGACAAAGAAATCAGCATATTTTTAACCCCCTCTTAATTTATACAACCGTAATTTCATCCACCGCACCAATTACCACTCCCGATGGAATAAACGAATATATAACTGATTTTAATTTACCCTAAATAAACCAGTTGACCGCTTATATTCGTACCCTCAAGCTGTTGCGCACTTCGTTTACCCGATTGATGGAGCGTGTCAACTCGCCTGCACGATCCTTCTCCCTTGGCGACTTGGTAAAGCTTGAGAGTTGAACACCCCCCCTCTTCAATGGTTTTGATTTTGATGCTGGTTGCGGATGTTTCCCTATCGTTGACCAATTTGGCCTTGCTTTTCGCAGTAATGGCTGAGCCATCAAAATACTCACCTAACGCCTCTTGTTTGCAGACAACCGAGCAGCCAGTAGCGATCGTCAGTATCACCGAGACAGCGCTGATCGTAAAGCTTTTATTATTTATGAAACGCCATAAATTGGCCTTTAATCATCAGATTACCGCAAAGTGAGCAAGTGTTAAGCGTAGCGAGTGAGCGACCTCAAATCAACCACATCGATGCAGACTGCCCTACAGGCTTCATGCAAATAAGGGCTACGCTACCAGCGACATCAGTCGTACACAATTCGAGACCCTCAGGCCGTTGAGGAGACTTTAAACACGTTCTTAGAAAGGCGACTCGTCCGGCACCGGCAGGTCGCTGGAAGCCGCAGCGGCCAGTTGCAGGCGCAGCTGGGCGTTTTCGGTTTCCAGCTCCTGCACCCGGGCGCGCAGGTCGCTGATCTGCTGCTGCGCCTTGTCGAGCGCTGCATCCACCGCCTCAGCGCCGTGGGCGGCGCTGGGTGCGGGCTCTGCAGCACCTTCGGGCTTGTCTTCCTTGGGTTTGCGCTTGGCTTCGCGCACGCGCTTGACCACCTGCTTGAGCTCGTCCTTGCCGCCCTGCGCGGCAGCCTGCTGCTCTTCGCGCGGCAAGGTGGCCACCACGGCGGCGGCATTGATCGAGATATCGCCTGCCTTGAGCGCCTCCACCAGCTCAGGGGCGGCGCTTTTCTGGATCTTTTCGATCTGCGCCACCTGGCTGCTGGAGAGGCGTGCAGCCTTGGCAATGGCTTCGCGTGTGGCGACTTTCTCCAGCTCGGCTGCATCCACAGGCGAGAACGCCTCATCCGCATTGGCAACCGCCGCCGCTTCGCCCTCTGCCGAAGGCTCTGCCGCCACCGGGTGGGCCTTTTCCAGCTTGCGGTGCTCCAGAATCTCACGCTTGCGCAGCGCCAGCACGCCGCGCTGGAAGTCAGACACGCTGCGGCGGCCCAGGTGCTGGTCGATCATCCATAGATAGACGTCTTCCATCGACTGGAAATGCGTGTTCTGCACGGTGTTGAACGGCAGCCCGTGCTTCTGGCAGATGCCATAGCGGTTGTGGCCGTCCACCAGCACATTGCCCCACAGCACCAGCGCATCGCGGCAGCCTTCGGCCAGGATGCTGCGCTCCAGGGCGGCATGCTCGTCGGGGGTCAAGGGGTCGATGTAGGCTTTGAGTTCTTCGTTGACAACAATATCCATCACGCAATACGGCGGCTTGGCGCCGCCGTAGTCCAAATCAATCAATAACAGGTTGCGGCAATTGTAGAAGTGCGCGACAGTAGCAGCCGCTTGACAAGGGTTTGCCAACCATGAACAAAACGCAACGACAGCAACTCATCGCCACTCTGAAGGCGCGCTTTGATGCCCATCCACAGCGGCACGCCGGTATCACCTGGGCCAGCGTCGAAAGCCGCCTGGAAGCCGCGCCCGGTGCGCTCTCTTCGCTGCAGCAGATGGAGACCTCGGGCGGCGAGCCCGATGTGATCGGCGCAGGCGCCGCAGGCGGCAGCGTGCTGTTCTGCGACTGCGCCGCAGAAAGTCCCGCAGGCCGACGCAGCCTGTGCTTTGACGACGCGGCACTTGCCGCACGCAAGGAAAACAAGCCTGCAGGAAGCGCCACCGGCATGGCCGCGGAGATGGGCGCGCAACTGCTGGACGAAGCCCAGTACCGCCATCTGCAGACCCTGGGAGCGTTCGATCTGAAGACATCGAGCTGGCTGGCCACGCCCGATGCCGTGCGCGCCCTGGGCGGTGCCCTGTTTGGCGACCGCCGCTACGACCGCGTGTTCACCTACCACAATGGCGTGCAGTCATACTACGCCGCACGCGGCTTTCGGGCTTGCATCGAGGTGTGAGCGGGCTTGGCGCCTCGGCTGTGGTGGCGACCATGCAATTGATATTTCTGAATTGCATATAACCTTATCGCCATATATTCAATCCATAAGAATAGATCCACAACGCCAGAGATGGCGGGACAATACCGTCTGTCAGAAAGTCAAACGGTAATGCCATGAAAACCATTCGCCTGCTGAGCGTGGTCGGCGCGCTGGCAGCCACCTCGTGGTTCGCCTCCGCTGCCCATGCAGCCCAGCCCTTGCTCACCCCAGCCGAGCTCTCTACCGCACAGCAGGCATCGCCTGCGGCGGTGGTCATCGATATCCGAGAACCCAAGCTGTACGCGCAGGGCCATATTCCCGGCGCGCTCAATGCGCCGTATGGCAAGTGGCGCGGCCCGGCCACCAATCCGGGCGAGCTGCCCGATATCGCCAAGCTGACGGCGCTGGTGCAATCGCTGGGCCTGACACCGGCCAGCCACGCGGTGGTGGTGTCCACCGGCGCTGATGCCACTGATTTTGGCGCCATGGCCCGCGTGTACTGGAGCTTGAAGGTGCTGGGCCTCAAAGAGCTGTCCATTGTCAACGGCGGCATGAAGCGCTGGGTGGCCGATGGCAAGCCCGTGAGCACCGAAGTGCCAAAGGTGGCAGCCAGCAACTACCAGCCCACGCTGGATGACAGCCTGATCGCCACGCGCGACCAGGTGCGCCAGCATGTGGATCTGAGCAATGCAGCGTTGGTCGATTCGCGCCCCGACGCCTTCTACAAGGGCGAAACGCGCGCACCAGCAGCCAAGCTATCAGGCACCTTGCCCGGCGCGCAGCAGCTTGATTTCAATCAATGGTTCGTCAAAGGCACGACGCAGTTCGTGGACCGCGACACGGCCCGGCAGATCGCGCAGAAGATCACCCGCCAGGACGGCCAGGACACGGTCGCCTTCTGCAATACCGGCCATTGGGCCGCCACCGACTGGTTTGGCCTGAGCGAAATGGCGGGCTTGCCGCACGTCAAGCTCTACGCGGGCTCGATGGTCGACTGGACGCAGCAACCCGATACGCCCGCGATGCAGAACCAGCCCGGTCGCGCACAGTCGCTCGCCTATGACGCCCAGCAGTGGTGGCAGCGCAAGTTCAAATAATTCAATTCATTTTGGCTGCTGGCGTAATACCATTGCGCGCCAGAAGCTATTGTTTTTATAGCATTACCGCGCATTGATATGAAGCGATTTCCCCTGTCGATCCTGATGGCTGCCTTCTTTGGCTGGCTGTTGTGGAGCGTTTCCCTGCGCCAGGCGGCGCTGTTCCTGGTCGGCATCGGCCTGGGCGCCATCCTGGCAGGCCAGCGCTTTGGCTTTACCACCGGCTGGCGCATGCTGGTCGAAGAAAAGGACCCGCGCGGCGTGTTCGGCCAGTTGCTGCTGCTGGCCCTGGCCGCCGCCATGGCCATGCCGCTGCTGGGCCACTACCCCGAGCTGACCGCCGCCCTGGGCCCGCCCAGCGTGAGCCTGCTGGTGGGCGCCTTCGTGTTCGGCCTGTGCATGCAGATTGCCGACGGCTGCGGCAGCGGCACGCTGTACAAGGCGGGCATGGGTATCTCCATGAACACGGCCATCCTGCCGATGTTCGCGCTGGGCAGCTTTCTCGGATCGATACACCTGGGCTGGTGGCTTGACCTGGGCCGCATGCCCGCAGTGGGCCTGGTCAGCACCTGGGGCTGGGCACCCGCGCTGGGAGCCACATTGGCGGCGCTGCTGGTGATTGGCCTGGGCGTGCAGGCCTACTGCGCCAAGGCCAGTGCTGCGCAACAACACAGCGCGCCACCGGTGTGGCAGCGCAAATGGGTCGTGGGAGCCATTGGCCTTGCCATTTTTGCCACGCTCAACCTCATCATTGCCGGCCAGCCCTGGGGCGTGGTGTACGGTTTTGGCCTGTGGGCGGCCAAGGTGGCCAACGGCGCGGGCCTGGTAGACCTCGGCACCAACTGGTTCTGGAGCCAGCCCGGCAATGCCCAGCGCCTGCAGGAGACGGTGCTGCTCGACATCACCAGCATCACCAACATCGGCATCCTGGCCGGGGCCCTGTGGATTGCTGCAGGCAAGCCGGCTGCCGCCAAGGCACTGACCGGTACGCAATGGCTGGTGGCGCTTGTGGCAGGCCTGGTGCTGGGTTACAGCTCGCGCCTGGCCTTTGGCTGCAATGTGGGCGCCATGCTCTCGGGCATCAGCACCGGCAGCATCCATGGCTGGATCTGGGTGCCGCTCGCCTTTGCCGGGACGATTTTCGGGCTGCGCATCCGCCGCCATTTTGGATTCTGAGCACTAGGAGAAACCGCCATGAACATCCCCCTTCTACGCAGCGCTTTCTGGATCGTGCTGGTCGCATTCATCGCCTGGGACTACAGCCACAGCAAGCCCGTGGACCTGCGCTTTGAGGCCCCCCTGATCGCCGCCGGCTCCGGCCAGCATGCCAGCGGCGGACACTGCTCGATGCCGGACTGACAGCCCAGGCACGCGTCTCCGCCACGACCACCCACAACCATGTGCGGCTTTTTGCCCACATGGTTTTTTTACGCCCTGGCAGGCCCTGCAGCATGGGCAGGCGCATTCCCCTTGTCGAAAATTTGTCAAATTTCTGTCATATGGCGAGCGAACAATCAGGTTCCAGATCTTCATGGGTTCAACCATGCCAACAACAACATTGAACACTTCAGCCCCTCTGTACCTGCCAAGCCCGCCATACACATACGGGCGGTACAGGCTGCACAGCCGCCTGTTCTGATTGCCGGAGTGGACCTGTCTTGACTTCCGAGCCTACGGCGACCGCAGGGTCTCCTCCCTTCTTCACCCCTCCCGACAACAGCGGCCTCATCTGGGGCTACGCCTTCACGGGCACGGCGGCAGCCGAGCCGCTGACCGCCGCACAAGCGCAGGAGTGGCTGGCCGCCCCGCAGGCCAACGACAGTTTCATCTGGCTGCATTTCAACCTGTCGAATGCCCACTGCCTGCGCTGGCTGGAGCAGTACGGCCAGCTGGATGAACAATACTTTGAAGCGTTGCGCGACGGCGTCGCCTCCACCCGCATCGAGCGGCTGGACGATTCGCTGCTGGCGGTGATCAACGACATCGACTTCGATTTCAACTTCGAGTCCGGCGACATCCACACCATGTGGATCCAGGTTTCGCCACGGGTGGTGATTTCGGCGCGCGCGCACCCGCTGCGCTCGGTCGATGCGCTGCGCCAGCAGATTCGCCAGGGCGGCATCCCGGAGTCGAGCACCCAGCTGCTCGAACGCCTGCTACGCGCCCAGGCCGATGTGCTGGTGCGCATCGTGCGCAATGTGACCCAGCGCGTGGACCAGATCGAAGACCAGATGCTGGGCGGGCGTGTGCCCATGCGCCCGCGCCAGCTCGGCGCGTTGCGCCGCCTGCTGGTACGCTTCAAGCGCCTGCTGGCACCGGAGCCCTCGGCGCTGCTGCGCCTTCTGCAGACGCCGCCGCGCTGGATGGGCAATGACGACCGGCAGGCCCTGCGCGCCGCCAGCGAGGAGTTCTCGGTTTTCCTGCGCGACATGCAGTCGCTGGAAGAGCGCATCAAACTGCTGCAGGAAGAGATTGCCGCCAGCATCAACGAAGACACCAACCGCTCGCTCTATACCTTGACGATGATCACGGTTCTGGCCCTGCCGGTGAACCTGATGGCAGGCCTGTTCGGCATGAATGTGGGCGGCATTCCATTGAGCCAGGACCCGCTCGGGTTCTGGATTGTCATGGGTGTGGTGGTGGCGTTTTCCGTGCTGCTGGCCATCTGGGCCATCCGCAAGCGGCGTGGGCCTAGGGATATTTGAAGCTGGCCAGTTTCTTCCGTCGGATAAAATAGGGGCAGGGTGTCGTCACATGGGGTGCAGCGGCAGGTATAGCGAAGGTCGGGCCGCCTCGCGGATTGTGCAATGCTGACAGGGCTTTGCCGGTGACGCCTCGCATCCATGGGGAGTAAGCCGGATGAATCGCCCTTCTCCAGCTTTGCATGGGAACTACCTCTTCCATGCCCTCGATTGAAATTCTCGCGGCAGGCATCTTTGCCATTGCCCTCACGCACACCTTTCTCGCCAAGCAATTTGAGCGGCTCTCGCACCGCTACCCTCGCCACGCAGGCGTCTTCCATCTGCTCGGAGAGGTAGAAATCGTCTTCGGCTTCTGGGCCATGGTGCTGATCGCCGCCATGGCCGTGGTGGCGGGCCCGCAGCAGGCCATCGGCTACGCCGAATCACGCAACTATACCGAGCCACTGTTTGTATTCGTGGTCATGGTGTTGGCCGCCTCACGCCCCATTGTGGCAACCGTGCAGAACCTGCTGGCAGGCATTGCCAAGGCAGTACCGCTGCCTACCCCGCTGGCCCTGGCATGGCTTGGGCTGGCCGTGGTTCCGCTGATGGGCTCGCTCATCACCGAGCCTGCCGCCATGACGATTGCCGCTCTCACACTGGCGCCGCTGGTGTTCACGCCCGCCATGCCCTCCCGCTACAAATACCTGGCGCTGGGTGTGCTGTTCGTCAATGTGTCGATCGGCGGCACGCTCACCTCGTACGCAGCCCCTCCGGTGCTGATGGTGGCCAGCGCCTGGGGCTGGGACAGCGCCTTTATGGTGCAGCATTTTGGCTGGAAAGCGGCGATTGCCGTGGTCATCAACGCCAGTCTTGCCACCTGGGTGATTCGCAAGCACCTGGTGGCGAGTACGACGCAGCCAGACAGCGCGGCGCATGCCATTCCGTGGTCCGTCGTGGCCGTCCACCTCGTCCTGCTGGCGGCCGTGGTGATGCTGGCGCACCATGCGGTGCTGTTTCTGGGCATTTTTCTGCTGTTTCTGGGATATACGCATGCGTATGCGCGCTACCAGAGCCCGCTGATCCTGAAAGAAGCATTGCTGGTGGGATTCTTCCTGGCAGGCCTCGTGGTGCTCGGTGGCCTGCAGAGCTGGTGGCTGCAGCCGCTGGTGGCCAGCATGGATCCGCTCACCCTGTTCTTCGGTGCCCTGGGCCTCACAGCCATCACGGACAACGCCGCCCTCACCTACCTGGGCTCGCAGATCAGCGGCATGAGCGATGCTGCCAAGTACATGCTGATGGCGGGCGCCGTGGCAGGCGGCGGCCTCACCGTGATTGCCAACGCCCCCAACCCTGCGGGTGTCGCGCTGCTCAAGCACGGCTTCAGCAATGCATCCATCAGCATTGGCGGCCTGCTGCTGGGCGCCCTGCTGCCCACGGCCATTGCCTCGCTATTCTTTTTGATGTTCTGACGCAAGCCTGGCAAGCGCCAGCGGCTGATTGTGGCCAATCAGGCCGAAGGCACCGCCTGGCGCGTGGCGGCGCCGTGCACGCCATGCACGCCGTAACCCGCATCCACCCAGGCATCAATGCCGCCCAACAGCGGGCGCACCCTGGGGATGCCTGCCTTGCGCAACAATTGGGCCATGCGTGCGGCCGAGACCTCGTTGGGACAGGCGCAATACACCACCACCTGCGCTTGCGGATCAATCGCAGGCAACACCGCCCCCTTGTGCAGCGGATCGTAGGAGTGTGCACCGGGAATGTGCGAGGCATCAAACGCCATGCTGGGCCGCACATCCAGAATGACGGGCTGCTCGCCGCCTTGGAGCATGTCGCTCAACTCAGCCACCGTCAGCCGTTCCATGCGCAATGAGCGGATCACCTGGCGGCGGCTCCACCAGCGCCGGGCAATGAACACGGTAAACGCCAGTGCCAGCAGCAGCAGGCCCCATTGGCCCAGTTGCGCCAGCACGGCCAGCAGATCGGCCACCGTGGAGCTGAACAAGCCGCCCAGAAACACCGCAGAGCCCACCCACAGCAAGGCGCCCAGGCCATCAAACAGCACAAAGCGGCCCGGCGTGGTGCCTACCGCCCCCGCCAGAGCGCTGGCGATGGATGCAAACCCCGGTACAAACTTGGCCACCAACAGCGATTTGGCCCCCCAGCGGCCATACACCGACTCGGTGTTCTGCACGCAGGAGTCGGGTGAGAGCGAAATCTTGCAGATGCGCGAGAGCACACGGCGGCCAAAGCGGCGGCCCAGTGCGAACCAGACATAGTCGGCCACCAGCGCCGCGAAAACTGCCACGGCCACCAGCTGCAACTGGTCTGCCAGCGCACCGCCGTGGATGGCTGCCGTCACCATCAGCACCGGGTAGGCGGGAATGGGCGCGCCCAACTGCTCGATCAGCACATTGAGAAAGACGATCCCCACACCGTATTCGCGGATCAGGGCGATGATGAAATCCATGTGATGGGCCTTCTTCCAAACTGGAAATTCCTCGCACGCATGGCGTCGCTAGTAGCACCTTACGGCATTGCAGCGGGTGGCGAAAAGAAATGTCCAACCTGGAACATTAATGGAACCTGGAAACCCGTGGTGTTCGAGGCATAAGCAACCGGTTGCAGCGCCACCGCTGCCGATACAAAAACCATAGCTGACTGCGCTTGCCATGCTTTGGACTCAAATACAAAAACATTTGAATTCCAATACTGGAAATCGCTAGCCGCTCCTGTTATTGAAGTTCAGTTCTCCCTTGGACTTGGAGATACGCACCGGCAAGCCCCCAAAGAAAAAGGCAATGGGCCCGAAGACCCATTGCCTTTGCAGCGCATGCCGGCAGCCATGCTGCCAGCCGCACAGATGCTTAGACGTGCTCGCCGTAGACGGACACGTTGACTTCCACCACCACGTCGGTGTGCAGAGCCACTTCCACGGTGTTTTCGCTCACGGTCTTGATAGGACCGTTAGGCATACGCACTTGCGACTTCACAACCTGGAAACCCATTTTGTTCAGTTCGTCAGCGATGTCGTGGTTGGTCACCGAGCCGAACAGACGGCCGTCAACGCCAGCCTTCTGGGTCAGCTTCACGGTCTGGCCAGTCAGCTTCTCGCCTTGCACTTGAGCAGCGGCCAGCTTTTCAGCAGCAGCCTTTTCCAGCTCAGCGCGCTTGGCTTCGAATTCAGCCTTGGCAGCTTCGGTAGCGCGACGTGCGCGGCCCGAAGGGATCAGGAAGTTACGTGCGTAACCGTCCTTGACCTTGACGATCTCACCCAGGTTACCCAGGTTCACAACCTTGTCGAGCAGAATGATTTGCATGTTTCGTGCTCCTTAGATCTTGTGCTGGTCAGAGTAAGGAACCATGGCCAGGAAGCGGGCGCGCTTGATGGCAGTGTTCAACTGACGTTGGTAGATGGCGCGCGTGCCGGTCAGGCGTGCGGGGATGATCTTGCCGTTTTCAGCGATGAAGTCACGCAGGGTGTCGACATCCTTGTAGTCGATTTCTTCGACGCCGGTCACGGTGAAGCGGCAGAAGCGCTTGCGCTTGAACAGCAGCGACTGGGTGTTGCGCTTGGGGCGCTTGTCTTTGTTGAATTTCTTGAACGTGGCCATTTCGGACCTCTCAATATGTATCTGGTTGAATATCCTGGATGTGCAGAACCAGCGATTTGCTGTTGCGCGGTGTGGCGAGAAACCCCTGAAATGTCCAGTTGCTCCCTACAGCCTGCCGGGCAATCCGCTCTGCCAGTGCCCCGAAGGCCACGGCTTTGAGCAGCGCGTTCACTTGTCTTGCCTGCCCGGCTTCGGTCTGGGTGGAGCGGTGCTCCAGCACAACATCGATGGCAGGCAATCCAGCCGGGGTAAATCGCAGAATCTTGATCTCTGCGAGGGCGGCTGTCACAAGTACGCGGTTCTCCACCTCCTACTGTGAATTAACGCTCGGCGGCAGCGTGCTCAGCCTGGTTGGCCTTGCGTGCTTCTTCGCGCTCCACGGTCTTCATCATGGCCGAAGGAGTGGTCTCAGCCTTCTTCTTCTGCACAGTCAGTTGGCGCAGCACAGCGTCGTTGAACTTGAACGCGTGTTCCAGTTCAGCCATCACAGCCTGGTCGGCTTCGATATTCAGGCACAGATAGTGGGCCTTGGCCAGCTTGTTGATCAGATAGGCGAGTTGACGACGGCCCCAGTCTTCAACGCGGTGGATCTTACCGCCGCCGGCCGTAATCATGCCCTTGTAACGCTCCAGCATTGCTGGAACCTGTTCGCTCTGATCGGGGTGGATCAGCAGCACGATCTCATAGTGACGCATGCAAACTCCTTATGGATTGCGCCACCCGCATCTCACTCAAAATAGCATTCTTTTCAAGCGCGTCTTGTTGCGGTGTGGCAAGGGGAAACCGTGCATTATAGAAAACCTGGTAAACCCTGTCAATGCGCGCAGGCTTCAGCCCGCCACCCGGGTAAAAGCCACTATGGCAGAACGGACGCCATTTTTCCGCCACGCGCGTAGCCAACCTCTTGAAAAGCATGCATGCATACCCACATGCACTCCAGAGTTTTTGTTTTTAGGGAATACGAGAAAGAACAATGTCAGACAACCTCAACCCCATGGACGGTCAACCCCTGTCTCCGGAAGAGATCGAAGCGGCGGCTGCAGCCAACGCGGCCGATGCCCAGAATGATCTGCAAGCCCAATTGGCCGAACTGCAAGCCAAGAATACCGAACTGGCCGACCAGTACATGCGCGCCAAGGCCGATGTGGAAAACGCCCGCCGCCGGGCTGATGAAGACGTGGCCAAGGCCCGCAAGTTCGGCATCGAGGGCTTTGCAGACAGCCTGCTGCCTGTGATCGACAGCCTGGAAGCAGCCCTGGGCATCCAGAACGCCACCCCCGAGCAGTTGCGCGAGGGCTCCGACGCCACCCTGCGCCAGCTCAATGCAGCGCTGGAGCGCAACAAGGTTATCGCGATCAACCCGCCTGCCGGAGAAAAGTTCGACCCCCACCACCACCAGGCCATCTCCATGGTGCCCGCCGACCAGCCCGCCAACACGGTGGTTGGCGTGCTGCAGAAGGGCTACATGATTGCCGACCGCATCCTGCGCCCTGCCCTGGTCACGGTGGCTGCACCGAAATAACGCACCTCCTGGCGTTTTTTGCAACCCGCCCCTTGAAGGGTGCAAAAAGCGCCACAGATAACAGTCAATTCGGACGGGGATACCGTCCAACGGAATAAAAGGAGTTAGAGAAATGGGAAAGATCATTGGTATTGACCTGGGAACGACCAACAGCTGCGTGGCTGTGATGGAAGGCAATAACACCCGGGTTATCGAAAACAGCGAAGGCGCACGCACCACCCCGTCCATCGTGGCCTACCAGGACGACGGCGAGATCCTCGTCGGTGCCTCGGCAAAGCGCCAGGCAGTCACCAACCCCAAGAACACGATCTATGCTGCCAAGCGTCTGATCGGTCGCAAGTTCGAAGACAAGGAAGTGCAAAAAGACATCGACCTGATGCCCTTCCAGATCATCAAGGCCGACAACGGTGACGCCTGGGTGCAGGTGCGCGACCAGAAGCTCGCCCCTCCACAGATCTCCGCAGAAGTGCTGCGCAAGATGAAGAAGACCGCCGAGGACTTCCTGGGCGAAGCCGTGACCGAGGCCGTGATCACCGTGCCCGCGTACTTCAACGACGCGCAGCGCCAGGCCACCAAGGATGCAGGCCGCATTGCCGGTCTCGATGTCAAGCGCATCATCAACGAGCCTACCGCCGCAGCCCTGGCTTTTGGCCTGGACAAGGGCGGCAAGGGTGATCGCAAGATTGCCGTGTATGACCTGGGTGGCGGTACCTTCGACGTCTCGATCATCGAAATCGCCGACGTGGATGGCGAAAAGCAGTTCGAAGTGCTGTCGACCAACGGCGACACCTTCCTGGGCGGCGAAGACTTCGACCAGCGCATCATCGAATACATCATTGGCGAGTTCAAGAAGGAACAGGCCGTCGATCTATCCAAGGACGTGCTGGCCCTGCAGCGCCTGAAGGAAGCTGCCGAAAAGGCCAAGATCGAGCTGTCGAGCTCGGCTGCCACCGACATCAACCTGCCTTACATCACCGCGGATGCCACGGGCCCCAAGCACCTGAACATCAAGCTGACCCGCGCCAAGCTGGAATCGCTGGTGGACGACCTGATCGAGCGCACCATCGCTCCTTGCCGCACCGCCATCAAGGATGCAGGCATCTCCGTGTCCGACGTTGACGACGTGATCCTGGTCGGCGGCATGAGCCGTATGCCCAAGGTGCAGGAAAAGGTCAAGGAATTCTTCGGCAAGGATCCACGCAAGGACGTGAACCCTGACGAAGCCGTGGCTGTGGGCGCTGCCGTGCAGGGCCAGGTGCTGGGCGGTGATCGCTCCGACGTGCTGCTGCTGGACGTGACGCCTCTGTCGCTGGGTATCGAAACCCTGGGCGGCGTGATGACCAAGATGATCGCCAAGAATACGACCATCCCGACCAAGTTCGCGCAGACCTATTCGACTGCAGAAGACAACCAGCCTGCCGTGACGATCAAGGTGTTCCAGGGTGAACGCGAAATCGCCAGCGCCAACAAGCTGCTGGGCGAGTTCAACCTCGAAGGCATTCCTGCTGCACCCCGTGGCACGCCACAGATCGAAGTGACCTTCGACATCGACGCCAACGGCATCCTGCACGTGGGCGCCAAGGACAAGGGCACGGGCAAGGAAAACAAGATCACCATCAAGGCAAGCTCCGGCCTGTCCGAGGAAGAAATCCAGAAGATGGTGAAGGATGCCGAGCTGAACGCCGCCGACGACAAGAAGAAGCTGGAACTGGTACAGGCCAAGAATCAGGGCGAAGCCGCTGTCCACAGCGTGAACAAGAGCCTGGGCGAACACGGCGACAAGATCGACGCAGCCGACAAGACCGCGATCGAAGCCGCCGTGAAGGAACTGGAAGAGGCCTTGAAGGGCGAAGACAAGGACGCCATCGAAGCCAAGACCACGGCCCTGATGACTGTCAGCCAGAAGCTGGGCGAAAAGGTGTATGCCGACGCCCAGGCCGCTCAGGCTGCAGGCGCAGCGGGTGCTGCGGGCGGAGCCAGCGCCGCCGCTGCTGACGACAACGTCGTGGATGCGGAAGTCAAGGAAGTGAAGAAGGACTAAGTCCTTCTCGTAGCCGGGCCTCGCGCCAATCGCCAATGAACCCCATGCCGGAGTCCGCATCGCCGCACTCCGGCATGGCTTTTCTGCAAAACCGCTATTGTTTTTGTAACTGATAGCGATTTGTCGGCGGGCGCCAAGCCCTGTTTTTATTCAAGTATCCAAAGGCACACGATGACATCTTCCACAGCACCTGCGACCGACGCACTGCATGTTGCAGAGCTCAGCCGTGTCAACCAGAAGATCACCGATGGCGCGGCCGCATTGCCCGCCGTCACGCTCAAGGACGGAAGCCGGGTACAGACCGGCACCGTGGCCACCATGCTCTACAACATCGCGCTCTACAACGCCGGCGAGCGCGGCACAGTCGAAGAAGAGCTGAAGATGGCGATTCCCACGCTGTTCAAGGTGGGGTTGTTTGAGCTTTTCCCCCCGCAGCAATGGATTGACGGCGACAATCCCGGCCGCAGCTTTGTGGGCATCCATGCCCGGGCGTACCTGCACGGCGCTGGTTAATCACCCACAGAATTCAAGAACACCATGTCCAAACGCGATTATTACGAAGTCCTCGGCGTCACCAAGACCTCCACGGAAGTCGAGATCAAAACGGCCTACCGCAAGCTGGCCATGAAGTACCACCCCGACCGCAACCAGGGCGAAAAGGCCAAGGAAGCGGAAGAAAAGTTCAAGGAGTGCAAAGAAGCCTACGAAATGCTCTCCGACAGCCAAAAGCGTGCCGCCTACGACCAGTACGGCCACGCTGGCGTGGACCCCAGCATGCGTGGCGGCATGGGCGGTGAAGGCTTTGGTGGCTTTGCCGAAGCGTTTGGCGACATCTTTGGCGACATGTTCGGCAGCGGCGGCGGCCGGCGCGGCGGTGGCCCGCAGGTCTATCGCGGCAACGACCTGTCGTATGCGATGGACATCACGCTGGAAGAAGCGGCCAACGGCAAGAACGCGCAGATCAAGATTCCTTCGTGGGACGAGTGCGACACCTGCCACGGCAGCGGCGCCAAGCCCGGCACCCAGGTCAAGACCTGCTCCACCTGCCATGGCAGCGGCACGGTGCAGATGCGCCAGGGCTTCTTTGCCGTACAGCAGGCCTGCCCGCACTGCCGGGGCACCGGCAAGGTTATCCCCGAGCCTTGCGTCGCCTGCCATGGCCAAGGCCGCATCAAGTCGCAAAAGACGCTGGAAGTGAACATCCCAGCCGGTATCGACGACGGCATGCGCATCCGCTCCGCTGGCAACGGCGAGCCCGGCCAGAATGGTGGCCCGCCCGGCGATCTGTACATCGAGATCCGCGTGCGCAAGCATGAAGTGTTCGAGCGCGATGGCGACGATCTGCACTGCGAGGTACCGGTCAGCATGGTCACCGCCGCGCTGGGCGGAGAGATCGAAGTGCCCACCCTGGGCGGCAAGGCGGCCATCGACATTCCCGAAGGCACGCAGACCGGCAAGCAGTTCCGCCTGCGCGGCAAGGGCATCAAGGGCGTGCGCGCCAGCTACCCGGGCGACCTGTACGTGCACATCGTGGTCGAAACCCCCGTCAAGCTGACCGAACACCAGCGCAAGCTGCTCAAGGAGCTGGACGAGTCGCTGAAAAAAGGCGGAGCCAAACACACGCCCAATAACCAGTCGTGGGCTGATCGCCTGAAGAATCTGTTCACCTGATTGCCATGGGCCTGCCTGTGTGGCAAGCCACTATGAAATCCATAGCTGCCAGCGCTTACTCGTAAAGCGCTGGCAGCTATTTTTACTTCAACCCATCAAGTGATTGGGCTTCCGAATGCGTGCAACCCCGGCGGCGGCGCAGGGCCAAAGCACCGAGGCCTGCCGCCATCAGGCCGAGCATGGCAACCGCCAGCGGCTGCAACCCCGGCACCTGCTCCACAGGACGGGCAGTCACCGTCTGCACAAAGGCACTGCTTTGTGTGGCTGGGTAGTTCGCATCACCGCTGTAGCTCGCCACGATCTGATGATCGCCAACCAAGATCAATTGCTTCGTGGTGACGGTCGCCACGCCTGCATTCAGCGTGGCAGAGCCCAGCACGGTCGTGCCATCGGTGATTTGGACCGTACCTGATGGAATCGCCGCGGCCTTGGTCAGCAAGGCGGCATTCTTGGTCGCATCGAAAGCCACTGTTACGGTGAACGTCACACTCTGCCCCGGCAGCGAAGGATTCGGGCTGGAGCCGATATCCACGCCCGAGCCGCCCTGCGCGACGACAATGGTCTGCGTCACACCCGTCGCATCCAGATAATTGGCATCGCCCTTCTGGCTGGCCGTGATGGTGCAAGCACCCACCGCATCAAAGCTGATGGTGTTGCCGGTCCGGCTGCATGCGCCGCTGACAGCCAGGGCGAGCGGCTCGGTCGACGGACCTGCCACAGTCACCACCTCATACGTGCCGCCGACACGCGGATTGGCAGGCGGCACAGAGCTGAAGGAAATCGTCTGCAGCCCCTTGCCGATCACAACATCCTGTACCACCTGCGCTGCGGCCAGATAGTTCGCATCCCCCGCCTGGTTGGCCTGCACCGTACAGGTGCCTGCCGAGAGCATGCTGATGAGAGAACCGTTGGTGCCGCCAGCCGAACACACGCTGGAACTACCTGGCGCCACGCCAAAAATGACCGGCGCACTCGATCCCCCGCCGCTGGCAGATACCGTGAACGACCCGCCCTGACTGAAGACGGGGCTTGCAGGTGAAGCCGCCATATTGGTGATCGTCTGGCTGGCCTGGAGCACGTTCAGCGTGTATGCCCTCTGCCCGGTGAACCCATTGGCGGAAGTCGCCTCAACCGTAAAACCAAAGGTACCGGCTGCGCTGGGCACACCAGACAGTGCGCCTGCGGGCGACAACGCAAGATTGGCTGGAAGAGTGCCCGCCGAGACTGTAAAACTGTACGGCCCCACCGCGCCATTGGCACTGGATGCCGCCAAGGTCTGTGAATAGCTGGCACCAAACGTACCCCCAGGCAAAGAGGCAGGGGTCACGTCAACGGCCACTGTGGTACAGCTCACCACCACGTTTGTCACATCTGCACTGATTGCCGAGCCACTGGCCGGGCTGGCACTGCAGAGCTGTCCAGCTGGCGTACCAGAAACATTGATGGTCCAGTTGGCGCCCTGCGGCAGGAGAGTGGCAAAAGCAAAGGACGAAGCTGCCTGTCCGATCACCAGACTTTGCGTGCTGCTTGGATTGGTCGCCGAGAGCGCCAAGCTCACGGGCCCCGTCTGGCCCGAAACGGTTCCACCTACAGAAAATTCGGCAGGTGCAAAACAGATCAACGCCGCCCCATTGCCCGCTTGCACGCCATTGTTGAAAGCCACCGTCGTCAGCCCAGGTGCGGCAGAGCTTCCGCCAGCGCCACCACCGCCGCCGCCGTTCCAGTTCTGCAGGCAGGCGGTGGTTCCTACGCCTGCACCTCCACCACCAGCCCCCACGGTAGCACCACCGCCACCGCCGCCGCCAAAGCCCGCCCCGCTGAAGGAACCCGAAAAATTGAAGGAATCACCGCCATCGCCGTTCGCAGCATTGCCTGCCGTGGCAGGATAGTTTCCGCAGCCACCGCCGCCAGCCCCTCCAGTGCCAACAGCGCCACCCCCACCCCCAAATGGCCCCGGGCCGCCCGACACATTGGCGCCTGCAGTGCCAGTGCCACCGCCACCCACCCCCCCATTTCCACCGGCGATAACCTCAGTGATACTCCACCCGGCGTTTCCTCCACCTCCGCCACCGCCAGCAATCGCCACGCGATTGGCGATGGCGTTGCCATTGACACGCAGGTCCGTGGCACCTCCGCCAATGCCATCAACACCCTGCCCTATCCCCCCTGGGTTGACCGATTGCGAGCCTTGCCCTCCCACCCATATGGACAGTTGCGCACCGGGCGTCACCGCAAGCGTACCCCTGACCCGCCCGCCCAACCCCCCCACGCCTCCTGGCGAATTGGGGCCACCGCTGCCGACCCCGCTTCTGCCAGAGCCGCCCTGCGCGCCACTGAGGTACACGGTCAACGAATGAACTCCCTGCGGCACGGTAGCAACCTGTTCAGCGCCGGTGAAGCCAAACGACAGCGGTGTCTCTCCAAGCGAGCAACTCTGTGCGTAAGCTGCGCTGGCCATCAGCCATGCCCCTGCCACCACCAATGCGCCTATCGAACGACTCCGCCACCCGCCAGAAAACTTGCGTATTGGCGGCGCTGGCGTCTCGGGCAAAGGGTCGTGGTTCATGATGGGCCTCGTGACAAAACAATTTGCACAATAAAAGCACAAATAGAAACATATTTGGCGGCCCCATTATTTCCAATTTCCACCTATTGAAGCAAGAGAGTGATTACGTACTGCAAACAGGTATTGCGCCATCCCACAAATGTGATATTGAGCAGCAGAGCTGTGGCATCTGGTGCAAAGCCGATGTCAAACAACAAGGCCGCCCTGCACAGGTTGTAAGGCAAGCTGTGAGACCCGGTCGATGAAGGCGCAAGATGGCGCGGGTTTGCCGCGCTGCTAACCCGCCGGGCGACTAGCCTGCCGCAAGGTCTGCACCAGCAGTTGCTGCAGCCCATCGACCGCCGCGTTGCCGCGCGATGCCCGGCTGCGGTAGGCAGCCACCTCCATGGGGACCAAGGGGCCCAGGCCGTGTTCGATGCCCAGTTGCTGCAGATGCGCAGGCGCGCTGCACTGGGTGAGCGCGGCCACGGCCAGGCCGCTTTCGACGGCGGCAATCTGCCCAGCCAGGCTGGAGCTGTTGTAGACCACCTTGTAGCGCCGCCCCTGCTGCGCGAGCGCATGCATGGCGCCCCGCCGCGCCAGGCTAGCCTCCTCGTACACGGCAATGGGCAGCGGATCGCGCCGCCACAACTCGAACTGCGGCGACCCCACCCAGACCATGGGCTCGTGAAACAGCAGGATGCCGCGCCGCGCATGGTCGCGCGAGACCAGCGCCACATCCAGATCACCCTGTGCCACACGCGGGATCAGCGCCGTCGATTGCTCGCAATTGAGCTCGATCTCCACGCTGCTGTGACGCAGCGCAAAGCGGCGCAGCACGGGCGTCAGGTACTTTTGCGCATAGTCATCCGGCACCCCCAGGCGCACACGCCCGGTCAATGGCTGGTTGTGCAGCGCCTGCCGCGCCTCGGCCTGCAGGTCGAGCATGCGACGCGCATAGCCCAGCAGCGTCTGGCCTTCGGGCGTGAGCTGCAGCCTGCGGCTGCTGCGGTCCAGCAGGCGATGGCCCATCGCGTCTTCCAGCTTCTTGATCTGCATGCTGACCGCTGATTGCGAACGGAACACTTCCGTCGCGGCACTGGACAGCGTTCCCGTGTCCACCACCGCCACAAAGCATTTGAGCCAATCGAGCTGCATGTCGCGCAGGTGTTCCATGGGCCCTCACCTATTCGATTATCGAAATATTGGATGCCAAATTATGCGCTTTTCGTTTTTTGCAGACAACGGGACACTGGGTTCATGCATCCCTCACCCAACGCCGCCATGGCGACCTCCATTTCCACCCCCCGGCAACATGCCGTCAGCAGTGGCGCCTTGCCCTTTCTGCTGGGCTGCATGCTGCTTGGCACGGTCGGCGTATTTGTGCAGGAAGCACATGCCGCCCCCATCACCGCCACCTGGTTTCGTTGCGCCTTCGGCCTTTTGGGGTTGACGGCGTGGATGGCCTGGCGAAGGCAATTGCCGCTGCTGCGTCTGCCGCGCCGCGCGGCACCATGGGTGCTGGCATCGGGCGTGCTCATGATTGCCTCCTGGGCTCTCTTCTTTCAGGCCATGACTTACACCTCGGCGGGGATGGCGATTGTGCTCTTCCATGTGCAACCTCTGTGGCTGTTGCTGTTTGGCGCGCTGTGGCTGGGCGAGAGGGTGAGAGGGCAGCGCCTGGCTGCCGTGCTGGTGGCCCTGTTCGGCCTCGCCCTCGCCACCGGCGTGCTGCAGCACCTTCCGGTATTTGGAGCAGAAGACCTTCACCAGAGCGGCTACTGGCTGGGCGTATCACTGTGCATGGCGGGCGCAGTATGCATGGCCGGCGTCACGCTCTGCGCCAAGAAGGCGCAAACCAGTGCCAGCGCCCTGGCGTGGTGGCAATGCCTGCTTGGCGCGTTGACGCTGTGGATCTGGCCCGTGCAATACGGATGGCCCGCCTGGGGAGGCGCATGGCTCTGGCTTGCCGGCCTGGGCCTCGTGCATACCGCACTGGCCTATACCCTGATCTATGCCGGCACGCTTCGCCTGCCCACATCGCGCATCGCCATCTTCCAGTTTGTCTATCCAGCCGTGGCCATCGTGATCGACTGGCTGTATTTCCGCCAGGCGCTGAGCACCGCGCAGCTGATCGGCATTGCGGTGCTCACCGTCGCTATCAGCATGGCGGAGCGCCCCTCCCGCCCGCTCCCAGTCCGGCAATAGCGCAGGTGATCGGCAGGTGCACTCGCGCTGTGCTCATTCCACCGGGACAGGCGCATTGACCACAGATTTGGCAACCGCAGCGGCAGCCCGGCGCGCAAAGCGCCTGCGCAGACCCAGCCACAGCGGCACGCCAATCACCACCAGTACCAGGAGCCAGGGAATGAGCCCCGCAACCGTGACGACCAGGCTTTGCGCACTGAAGGCAAAGGTATCCCAGCTGCGCTGCCAGGTCTGCCGCCAAGGGCTGTAGGTACCGCTGACGATGACCCGCTGGGGCTGGAACTGCATCTGCACCAGTTGCTTGGCTGTTTCGCGCTCCAAGAGGGCGCGCTGGGTAGCGGCGGCATCGATTTCTGCCTGCACCTGCGACATGGTGTCGCGGATCTCGATCAGGTCCTGCAAGGTGCGCTTCACATTTTTCTCGCGCAGCAGCTCGCGCAGGCTGTCGCGGTATTCGCTGCGGTTCTTGATCTGCGCTTCCACATCGATCACCTGGCTGGTCTTGTCTTCGGTGGATGTCTGGTGGTTGAGAATTTTCGCGTTGCCGCCCAGGGTGGCCGTCAGCATGGCAAAGTCGCGTGGGTTGATACGCATCGTCAGGTACGCACTGGCAGCGGATTGCGCAGTTTCCCGTTGCAGCGCAGAGCCCTCCACATAGCAGTCAAGCCGCTCACAGGTAGATTTGACCGTCTCCCACAAGCCTGCCAGCTCGGCGGCCGGGCTTTCAATCTGCATGCGGTGGCTGACCGCCAGAAAGCGCTGGCTGGGCGCCGTGCTGGCAGGCTGCGCGGTATCCATGCCTGCGCCAGCAGCGATGGAAGCCGGTGCTGGCACCGGTGCAGACATCAGCTTGGCAGCAGCCGCCTTCCCCGGCGCGGCCTCCTCCAGCATGGCACGCGGGCGAGCCCGCCTCTCCAGCGCCGCACCATCGGCCTGGGCCGTGCCAGATGTGAATGCTGCGGAATCGGCCACCACACCCTGCGAATCAGAAGCATTGGTGGAGGCATCTGGCGAACAGGCTGCTACCAGGGTGGTAGCCGCCAGCACCAAGGCCAGCAGGCGGGCCGAACGCGGAAATGCGGGCAGGCGCGGCTTGTCTGAATGAAATGGTGTGCGAAGGGTCATTGCAGCTTTCTCCGATGAAATGTCTTGGACAAGGACTGAATCGGTGCAAGGCCGGCAAAGGGGTCAATCCGTTACACAAGCAAACAAATTACTCCCAGCCCGACAGGCGGACGCGCCATGCCCTGCGGGCCAAGGAACAGCCACAGCGCTGTCACCGCATCGTCAAATTTCGAACACGCAAGCCATCGCAAATGGCGATGTCAAATTGCCTTTTATTGCGTAAAATGGCTTTTGCTTTCTAAAACCACGATACCTCCCCACCATGAAAAGCTCCGAGCGCAGTTTTGCGCGCCGTATCGACCTGACCTCGCTCCAGCTGTTTGTGGCCGTGTGCGAGCTAGGCAGCATCGGCCGCGCGGCGGAGCGCGAGTTCATTGCTGCATCGGCTGTCAGCAAGCGCCTGTCGGACCTCGAAACCGCGGTCGACACCCAGCTGCTTTACCGCCACAGCCGTGGCGTGACCTTGACGCCTGCGGGCGAGAGCCTGCTGCACCACGCCCGCAATGTGTTGTTCGGGCTGGAGCGCATGCAGGGAGAGCTGTCGGAGTACGCCGATGGCGTGCGCGGCCATGTGCGCGTGCATGCCAATATCTCGGCCATCGTGCAGTTTCTGCCCGAGGATCTGGGCAGCTTTGCGCGCGAGCACAGCCAGATCAAGATTGACCTGCAGGAGCACCTGAGTGCCGACGTGGTCCAGGCCGTGCATGAAGGCACGGCAGACCTTGGCATCTGCAACCCGGACGCCGTGCAGGGCGCGGCCGAAATGGAGCTGCAGTCACGCCCCTACCGGTCTGACCACCTGATGCTGGTGGTGCCGCTCTCGCACGCGCTGGCCAAGCGCGACGCAATCAGCTTTGAAGAAGCACTGGAATGGGACATTGTCGGCCTGCAATCGGGCAGCAGCATCAGCCAGGCCATGCGCTCGGCATCGGCCCAGTTGCGCCGCCCGCTGCGCCAGCGCATCCAGGTAACGAGCCTGGACGCCATGTGCCGCATGATCGACAACGGTCTGGGCGTCGGTCTGGTGCCCGACCGGGCCTTCACTCTGATGCACGGCGTGGGCAACCTGCGCGGCATCCAGCTGACCGACGACTGGGCACACCGCGAGCTGCGCCTGATGGCACGCGATTTTGATGCCCTCCCCGTGACCGCACGCCTGCTGGTCGAGCACCTGAGCCCCCGGCTTGTCGCCGACGCGCTTGCGCCCGGTGACGATGCCGCCCATACAATCCGCGCCCTGCAACCGTCCATAGGACTTGGCGCGCTATAAATTTTGAAATTCCCCCATTACAAACACTTGACCGAAAGAGACCACGATGACCGGACGCACCCTCTACGACAAGATTTTTGACGAGCACGCCATCCACACCGAGGAAGATGGCACCACCATCCTCTATATTGACCGCCATCTGGTGCACGAAGTGACCAGCCCGCAGGCCTTCGAAGGTCTGCGCATGGCCGGCCGCAAGCTGTGGCGCGTGAGCTCCGTGGTGGCTACTGCCGACCACAACACGCCCACCACCGGCTGGGAACGCGGCTATGACGGCATTGAAGACCCGATCAGCAAGGAGCAGATCACCACGCTGAACGACAACATCGGCGAATTCGGCGCTGCCGCGTTCTTCCCCTTCATGGACAAGGGCCAGGGCATCGTCCACGTGATGGGCCCCGAGCAAGGCGCCACCCTGCCCGGCATGACCGTGGTCTGCGGCGACAGCCACACCAGCACGCATGGCGCATTCGGTGCACTGGCGCACGGCATCGGCACCAGCGAAGTCGAGCACGTGATGGCCACGCAGACCCTGCTGGCCAAGAAAGCCAAGAACATGCTGATCAAGGTGGACGGCAAGGTGGCACCGGGCGTTACCGCCAAGGACATCGTGCTCGCCATCATCGGCAAGATCGGCACTGCAGGCGGCACGGGCTACACGATCGAGTTTGCAGGCTCCGCCATCCGCGACCTGTCCATCGAGGGCCGCATGACGGTGTGCAACATGGCCATCGAAGGGGGTGCACGCGCCGGCCTCGTGGCCGTGGATGACAAGACCATTGAATACCTCAAAGGCCGCCCGCTCGCCCCGACCGGCGTGGAATGGGACCAGGCCGTGGCGTACTGGAAGACCTTGCACTCCGACACCGATGCCAAGTTCGACACCGTCGTCACCCTGCGCGCCGAAGACATCGTGCCGCAGGTCACCTGGGGAACCAGCCCCGAGATGGTGCTGGGTGTGGATGCCATCGTGCCCGATCCTGACAAGGAAAAGGATCCGAACAAGCGTGGCGCCATCGAACGTGCGCTCACCTACATGAATCTGGAACCCGGCAAGCCGATCAACGACATCTTTGTCGACAAGGTGTTCATCGGCAGCTGCACCAACAGCCGCATCGAGGACATGCGCGAAGCAGCCGCCGTCGTCAAGAAACTGGGCCAGAAAGTGGCCAAGAACGTGAAGCTGGCCATGGTGGTGCCCGGCTCTGGCCTGGTGAAGGCGCAGGCCGAAGCCGAAGGCCTGGACAAGATCTTCACCGCCGCAGGCTTTGAGTGGCGCGAGCCCGGCTGCAGCATGTGCCTGGCCATGAACGCCGACCGGCTGGAGCCCGGCGAGCGCTGCGCATCCACCAGCAACCGCAACTTCGAAGGCCGCCAGGGCGCCGGTGGCCGCACCCACCTCGTCAGCCCCGCCATGGCCGCTGCCGCTGCGGTGCACGGCCACTTTGTGGATATCCGCCGTTTTGCCTGATCCAAGGAGCTATTGCGATGAAAACCCGTTTTGCATTCGTCACCATCGCGCTCGCCGCGCTGCTATCGGGCTGCAACACCGTCCATGGCATTGGCCAGGATGTGCAGGGCGCGGGCAACGCGATCTCGCGCGCCGCACGATAACACTATCAAATATGTAGCTGTCAGCGCTTGGTACATGAACGCTGATGGCCAAAAAGGGCTTCAACATGCAAAAATTCACCATCCACAAAGGCCTCGTGGCGCCCATGGACCGCGAGAACGTCGATACCGACGCCATCATTCCCAAGCAGTTCCTCAAGTCCATCAAGAAGACCGGCTTTGGTGTGAACGCGTTTGACGAATGGCGCTACCTGGACCAGCCCGGCCAACCCGGCGTGCCTGAAAGCGCCCGCAAGCCCAACCCCGACTTTGTGCTCAACCAGCCACGCTACAAGGGCGCCAGCGTGCTGATCGCGCGCAAGAACTTTGGCTGCGGATCGAGCCGCGAGCACGCACCCTGGGCATTGGACCAATTCGGCTTCCGCGCCATCCTGGCTCCCAGCTTTGCCGACATCTTCTTCAACAACTGCTTCAAGAACGGCCTGCTGCCCATCGTGCTGCCAGAGTCCACCATCGACCAGCTGTTCCACGAGGTGCAGGCCTTCCCCGGCTATGAGCTGACCATTGACCTGGAGCGCCAGGTGATCGTGCGCCCGCAGGGAGAGGAAATCCCGTTCGACGTGATCGCCTTCCGCAAGTACTGCCTGCTCAACGGGTTTGACGACATTGGCCTCACCCTGCGCCAGAAAGACAAGATCCAGGCCTTTGAAGCCAACCGCCTGGCCACGAAGCCCTGGCTGGCGCACAGCCTCGTGCAGGCCAAGGCCTGAAGGCCGGGCCACGCCCACTACCCCAAAAAAACCCATCTAGCGCTTGATGGTCAAGCGCAACCAGCTATCAATAAGTGAGTCAATTATGAAAATTGCAGTATTGCCCGGAGACGGCATTGGCCCAGAAATCGTTGCAGAAGCCGTCAAGGTGCTGGATGCGCTGAAGCTGGACCTGCAGATGGAGTCTGCCCCCGTGGGCGGAGCCGCGTATGAAGCCGCAGGCCACCCGCTGCCACCTGCCACCCTGAAACTGGCGCAGGAATCCGACGCCATCCTGTTTGGCGCCGTGGGCGACTGGAAGTACGACACGCTGGAGCGCGCGCTGCGCCCCGAGCAGGCCATTCTGGGCCTGCGCAAGGCGCTGGGCCTGTTCGCCAACTTCCGCCCCGCCATCTGCTACAAGGAGCTGACCCACGCCTCCAGCCTCAAGCCCGAGTTGGTGGCAGGCCTCGATATCCTCATCATCCGCGAGTTGACCGGTGACATCTACTTTGGTCAGCCACGCGGCCGCCGCGTCTCGCCCGATGGGCACTTTCCCGGCGCCGAAGAAGCCTTTGACACCATGCGCTACACCCGCCCCGAAATCGAGCGCATCGGCCATGTGGCCTTCCAGGCCGCGCAAAAGCGCGGCAAACGCGTGACCAGCGTGGACAAGGCCAACGTGCTGGAAACCTTCCAGCTGTGGAAGGACGTGATGACCGAAGTGGGCAAACAGTACCCCGATGTGCAGCTGGACCACATGTATGTGGACAACGCCGCCATGCAGCTGGTGAAGGAGCCCAAGCGCTTTGACGTGGTGGTGACCGGCAACATGTTCGGCGACATACTGAGCGACGAGGCATCCATGCTGACCGGCTCCATCGGCATGCTGCCATCGGCCAGCCTGAACGACAAAAAGCAGGGCCTGTACGAGCCCAGCCACGGCTCGGCACCCGACATTGCCGGCAAGGGCATTGCCAACCCGCTGGCCACCATCCTGAGCGCAGCGATGATGCTGCGCTTCAGCCTCGGCCAGGAAGCCGCCGCGCAAAAGATTGAAGCGGCCGTGCAGAAGGTGCTGGCCCAAGGCCTGCGCACGCCCGACATCTACAGCGAAGGCACCACCAAGGTCGGCACGCAGCAGATGGGTGATGCCGTGGTCGCTGCGCTGTAAGACGCCGGCGCCATCGCCATAGGCAAGGCGAGCAAGGGCAGGGATTCTCCCCTGCCCTTTTTCATTGTTGCGCCAGTTTGGAAGCCTTTGTTTGATCGGAACAACGGTCTATTCAAACAATGCAGAACCAATTTCGTCGATTTGACGATATTTTCTATAAATTTACGACTTAATTTATACTTTTTATACATATCACCATTCGCTTCGATGCGTCAACACTTAAAAAGTATAAAAAATGCGTGCGCCGCAGCAAATTTTGGCGCTAGAATAGCTTCCACTATGTTTGCGCACCGCCCTGTTTCTTGGCTGAACACCATCTCCGCTATTGCAGCGGGTATGGCTGCGCGCGCAAGCATTTCCAAAACCACGACGATTACCGGCTGATCCAGCCTGGTTCGTCGTGCGCCTCCCACTGGCCAGACGAGCCAGGCAAATCAGCCCCGTGGCACAACTTTTTTGGCACACAAGGGCGTTATATGAGCAAGCAATTGGTAGGTTTGGTGGGCTGGCGCGGCATGGTCGGCTCCGTGTTGATGGATCGCATGCAGGCCGAGGGCGACTTCGAACTGATCGAGCCGGTGTTCTTCTCCACATCCAACGCGGGCGGCAAGGCCCCTGCCATGGCTGCGGTGCATACCCAGCTCAAGGATGCGAACGATATCGCCGAGCTGGCCAAGTGCGACATCATCATCACCTGCCAGGGCGGCGATTACACCAAGGACGTCTTCCCCAAGATCCGTGCCGCAGGCTGGAATGGCCACTGGATCGACGCCGCTTCCTCGCTGCGGATGGAGGGCGATGCCGTCATCGTGCTCGACCCTGTCAATGACGATCTGATCAAGCAAAAGCTCGCCGCCGGCGGCAAAAACTGGATTGGCGGCAACTGCACCAACTCCATCCTGCTGATGGGCCTGGGCGGACTGTTCAAGGCGGGTCTGGTGGAGTGGGTCTCTTCCATGACCTACCAGGCAGCATCGGGCGGTGGCGCCAACCATATGCGCGAACTGCTCAAGGGCATGGGTGTGGTGCACGCCGCCGTGGCGGACGAGCTGGCAACGCCTGCATCTGCCATCCTCGATATCGACCGCAAGGTCGCTGCCACCATCCGCGAAGACGTGCCGACCGAATTCTTTGGCGCTCCACTGGCTGGCGGCCTGATCCCCTGGATCGACGCCCAACTGGACAATGGCCAGTCCAAGGAAGAATGGAAGGGCCAGGCCGAGGTCAACAAGATCCTCGGCACGGCAAGCCCCATTCCTGTTGACGGTCTGTGCGTGCGCATTGGCGCGATGCGCTGCCACTCGCTGGCACTGACCCTGAAACTCAAGAAGGACTTGCCCCTGGCCGAGATCGAAGCCCTGATCAAGAGCGGCAACCCCTGGGTCAAGTTCGTGGCCAACGAGCGCGCACTCACGGTCAAGGAGCTGACTCCAGCGGCCGTCACCGGTGGCCTCGAAGTGGCCGTGGGCCGCGTACGCAAGCTCAACATGGGCCCAGAGTACGTATCAGCCTTCGTGATCGGCGACCAACTGCTGTGGGGCGCTGCCGAGCCGCTGCGCCGCATGCTGCGCATCCTGCTGGGCAAGTGATCGCGCTTCCCTGATTCTTTGGCCCCCGATACAGCACACCCTTTTGGCGCCCTTCAGCGCCAAAAAGGGTGTTTTTTCTTGCCTCAGGCCAATTTTCTGCATCCCCTTGGCGAAGGACAGATGCTGGCAAAGTTGTGCCTGAACAACATTATGAGTTGTGGAAATTTATGAGAATCCGTTTATCAGTACACAACCGCATTCGTTAACTTGTCACTCCAACACATTACTGGTAAGGTACTTTTTACTGATAATTACCAATTTTCGCGTCTGGGGGGAGGGATTCGGCATGAGTACAAAAGCAACCCCGTGCGCTTTCATAAATCAATCAAGTAGCACTATGCATCGCTGGAAAATCACTGCACTGGCCGCGGCCGTGGCCGCCATCGGCCTGTATTCGGGAGAAGCATCGGCTTTGGCACTGGGTAAGATCAATGTGAAGTCGGCTCTGGGCGAGCCCTTGCGCGCCGAGATCGAAGTCCAACAGATCACGCCGGCTGAAGCCGAGACCTTGCAGGTCAAAACCGCCTCCTCCTCCGTCTTCCGTGCCCAAGGTATGGATTACACGGGCACTGCCAGCAGCGTGAAAGCGCAATTGCAGCGCCGCGCCAATGGCACGGCTGTCATCGTTCTGTCTACCCAACGGGCCGTGAATGATCCGTTTGTCGACTACGTGATTGATGCCAACTGGAACTCCGGGCAGGTGGTGCGCAGCTACACCATGCTGTTCGACCCTCCCAATCTGAAGAAGGCCGAAGCAGCCGTCACCACCGCTCCGCAGATCACCAGCGATGCAGCGCCAGCCCCTGTTGCACGCCCTGCGCCTCCGGTGCGCGTGATCGAAGAACCACTGACCTCGGCAGACAGCACGCCTGCACCTAGCACCGGCAGCAGCAAGGCTAAATCCAGCTCCCGCGCCAACATTCCAGCCACGGCATCCAACCAGTCGAGCGGCGGCGGTGATTCCGTTCTGGTGCAGCGTGGCGATACGGCAGGTCGTATTGCTGCCATGAACAAGCCATCCGGCGTATCGCTCGACCAGATGCTGATCGCCGTGATGCAGGCCAATCCGCATGCCTTCATTGGCGGCAACGTCAATCGCATGAAGTCTGGCGTGACGCTGAATATGCCAAGCGCCGAGCAGGCACGCTCCGTATCGGCCAGCAAGGCGCGCCAGATGGTGGCAGCCCAGAGCCGCGACTTCAACAACTACCGCCACCAACTGGCCTCCAAGGCAGCGCCTGCCAATGTGGCAAGCGACACGCGCTCCGCCAGTGGCAAGGTAGAGGCCTCTGTCGACGACAAGAAGAGCAGCAATGTCGCACCAGACCAGCTCAAGCTCACCAAGGAAGCAGGCGTCAAGGGCAAGAAGTCGGCCGAAGCCAGCGTAGCCAAGGCCCAGGAGGCCAACGCTACACAAGAGCGCAAGTCCGAGCTGGACAAGAACCTGGAAGAGCTCAACAAGATCAAGGAGGCTGCTGCCAATAAGGCCACGGTGGTCGCGTCAACGGCAGCGCCTGCAGCCGCTCCAGCCCCGGCAGCAGTGGACAAACCTGCAGACAAGGCCCCTGGCATTGCCGTCACGGCACCTGTGACCGCAGCAGCGACCTCCCCGGTGCCAGCGCCAACGCCAGCAGTGACGGCGCCAGCCCCTGCGCCTACACCCGCCCCGGCACCCGCAGAAGCCGCTGCGTCGCCCGCTCCCGCAGCGGAAGCACCTGCGGTCGCTCCGCCAGCTCCCAAGCCAGCGCCCGTTCCACCTCCCGCACCCGTCGAAGAGCCCAGCTTTGTTGACGACCTGATGGAGAATCCGCTACTGCCAGCGGCGGGCGGCTTGGCCGTGATCGCGTTGCTGGGCGGCCTGTGGTACCGTAACAAGAAGCGCAAGGAAGCTGCGGCTGGCGTTTCGGACTCGGTCATGGAAAGCAGCCTGTCGCAAGATTCCTTCTTCGGCGCCAGCGGCGGTCAGCACATCGACACGTCGGTCAGCGCCATGACGACGGGTGCATCCTCGCTGGCCTATACCCCCAGCCAACTGGACGCAGGCGATGTGGACCCGGTTGCTGAAGCCGATGTCTATCTGGCGTATGGCCGGGACCTGCAGGCAGAAGAAATCCTGAAAGAAGCACTGCGCACCAATCCCACGCGTAGCGCCCTGCATGCCAAGCTGGCAGAAATCTATGCCAAGCGCAAAGACCGCCTGGCACTCGAGAGCATCGCCAAGGAAGCGCGCCAGCTCACCAACGGCTCCGGCCCTGAGTGGCTGCGCATTGCTGCGCTGGGCCAGGAACTGGATCCGGCCAATGCGCTATACCAGAACACCGCTGCAACCGTGCCACCCGTGGATGTCATGTCCGCTGCTGCGGTAGCGGCAGCCGCCGAAGCGGCACGCGCACAGCCTCTGGCCTTTGAAAACACGCAACCACCAAGTGCCGTCAATCGCAGCCAGAACGACACCCCCAGTGACTTTGGCCCGATTTCCGGTCTGGACTTTGCCATGAGCAGCCAGCTAACGGAAGCACCTGATGCGGCACCCGCATACTCGGCGCCTCCTGCGAGCCCTGCGGCAGCTCTCGCAACCGGTGCCGCGGCGTTAGGTGCAGGCCTTGCCGCTTCTGCCGCCAGCCATCCTGCATCTGCACCGGCAGCCCCTGCGGCAACCATGGACGATTTTGATCGCCAGCTTGCAGAAGCCTTGAACATTCCTTCGGAACTCTCGCCCACGCCTTCCGCGCTGAGCGTACAAGGTCTGGAGACACAGCCTGGTGCGCTCGATTTCAAGATGAGCGATTTCGATACACCCAGCACCGCGCAGTTGCCGATCACCGACGCAACCACGCGCAGCATGGATTTCGACATGACGTCGCTGTCCGTGCTGGATCTTCCCCTCAATGGCGAACCCGAACGCACCCATCCCGCCTCATTGGCAGAGGATGTGCAAGGCCTGGAGATGGATGACAGCGATCCACTGACGACCAAGCTGACCCTGGCCCAGGAGTTTCTTGCCATTGGCGACAAGGAAGGCGCGCGCTCGCTGGCGCAGGAGGTTCTTTCCGAATCCACCAGCCCGACCATCAAGGCACAGGCTCAGCGCCTGGTTGACCAGAGCCGCTGATGGAAACGGCCCCGCAGGGGCCGCCATATTTGACGAAAGCCAGTCTGTCACCAGACTGGCTTTTTCACATGGCAGCCTCGCCGCCTTTTGTTCCATTTGGCATCGTTTACCAAAACATTGAAGAAATTACATGCTACAATACGCAGCTTAGCGGCTGTAGCTCAGCTGGATAGAGTACTTGGCTACGAACCAAGGGGTCGTGGGTTCGATTCCTGCCAGCCGCACCAAACGACAAGCCTCAGAACAGCAATGTTCTGAGGCTTTTTCGTATTCCCGTCAGTCTCTGCTATACATTTTTGGCCGCAAAAAAAGCCGATGACATCCGCCATCGGCTTTGCCGGAGAGACGGGCCACACGCCCGCCCCACCTTAGTCTTCGCCCTACTTCAGCGGGCGGATCAGTACATACTGGGTCCATTCGCCCCGGCGAAACAAGACATTCACAGGCTTGGATTTATCCGCTTTGGCCACGGCAGCATCAAACTGTTTGACATCAGCGATCTCCGTGTTCGCGATTCCCAGGATGACATCGCCTTGCTTCAGACCGGCTCGGGCAGCAGCCTCGTCTGCAGAAACAATCTGAACACCCCCCTTGAGGTTCAAAGTCTTGCGCTGGGCATCGGTCAGATCGCTGACCACCAAGCCCAATTGCTGCGCGGCAGTGGAAGGCTTGGCTTTTTCAGGCTCCTTGCCTGCACCTGTCTTTGCTGCGGCTTCCGACGGAATCTCCACAATGGTGATGGGCAGGTCCATGGTCTTGCCACGCCGGAATACGGTCACCGTGCTCTTGGAGCCGGGCTTGGTATTGCCGACCCAACGCGGCAGATCCGCCAATTTCTCCAGCGGCTTGCCATCGAACTTGGTGATCACATCACCCGCTTCCACCCCCGCCTTTTCGGCAGGCGATCCGCTCTCCACGCCGGTAACCAGCGCACCTTGCGCCTTGCCCAGGCCAATGGACTCCGCTACATCCTTGTTGACAGTCGAAATCTGCACACCGATCTTGCCACGCACGACACGTCCCGTAGCTCGCAATTGGTCGCTCACGCGCACCGCTTCATCAATCGGGATGGAAAAGGAAATCCCCATGAAGCCGCCCGAGCGGGAATAGATCTGGCTGTTGATACCGACTACTTCGCCACGCATGTTCAGCAGCGGACCACCTGAGTTGCCAGGGTTGATGGCAACATCGGTTTGGATAAAGGGGAGGTAGTCACCCGTATCCCGCTGCTTAGCAGACACGATGCCGGCAGTGACCGAGTTTTCCAGGCCAAAAGGCGAGCCGATTGCCATGACCCACTCGCCTACGCGCAGACGGTTCACATCGCCGATCTTGACCGCAGGCAAGCCCGTAGCCTCGATCTTGACCACAGCCACGTCGGTGCGCTTGTCCGCACCAATGATCTTGGCCTTGAACTCCCGCTTGTCGGTCAGGGTCACGATCACATCATCGGCGCCTTCAACCACATGGGCGTTGGTCATCACATAGCCATCCGAGGTCAGGATGAAGCCAGAACCCAGGCCACTGGGCTGCTCTTCGTCGCTATCGGGTTTTTGCGGGCGTTGCTGCCGGGGGATGCTTGGCACCGGCAAACCAAAGCGCTTGAAGAACTCCAGCATCTCCGGGTCCATGCCGCTTTGCGCATTTCGGCTGGAAACTTTTTCCATCGTTCGAATATTGACCACTGACGGACCTACCTGATCCACAAGATCAGTGAAATCCGGCAGTCCACGCACGACCGGCGCGGTGGTCTGCGCCTGCGCTGCCACCGGCAGCATCACCGCACTGCTGATCGACAGAATGGCCGCCAATGCACTGACCTGGAAAGGTTTCCAACGCTTGATAGACATATCACTCCTCACAAAGATGACTATGCGCTGCAGAAGGCTTACCTCCAGGAACACAGCGCAATGCAGCATTGGAGACACAAACCTTTGCGAGGTTCCTCCGATGCATCCTTTGACAGATGCGCCATAAAGCACGGGTTTCAAGAGAGGAAAACCGCTTTGGGAATAAAAAACACCTGCCAAGGCAGGTGCTGATTGAATTAACTGGGTTGAACTACCTACTGAGAGATGCTCCGTCCGTCAGCACAGTCGCGAGGGTTTGTCCGCACAGCCCCCTGCTTTCTTTTCCGCATTGAAGGTGGCATTGCGCAAGAAACTGGCCGGCATCTGCAGATTGGCAGTGCCGCCAATCTGGCCACGCGCAGCCATCAGCTCGTCCAGACGTGGATCACGCAGCATGATGGTGGCATTCTGCCCCACAGTCACCGGCATCTGCACCAGCCCCTGGGTGGATGCTGGTGCTGCACTCGCCAGTTGCTGGCCGCCCTTGTCGGGACCGGAGGACAGCAGAGAGATGGAATTCCATCCCACCATGGCCACCGCCGCCACGGAAGCAAGCCCTGCCACCATCTTCCAGCGGAATACGGAGTGGTTGGCCGCCTCTTGCACCGCCACCGGGCGTGGGGCTTTGGCCAGGTCAGGCACTTTCACTTCACCCACCTGGGGTTGGTTGAATGCCGCAACCAATGGTGCCTCTTGATCGATCTGGCACTGAAGACGGGCCCAGAAGGCCTGAGGGTCCGTATGGATCGGTGCGGCCTGCATGGCCAGGGGGCCACGCATGGCTTCACCGATCAACAGGTAGGAATGCAGCGACGTTGCGGCCGACGCGGCCATGCCATCTGCCTCAGGCATTTCAGCCAGCAACTGCGCAAGCCCATCGTCATCGAGCTCGTCATCGATACATGCAGACAACTGCTCCAAAGCAGCCACCGGCATCCTGTTTGGTGCTTGGTTTTCGAGATTCATAGCCATATTCCTCGCGGGCCCATGCCTTTGCAACCAGTCCTCAAATGATCGCTACCAACGCTTGCCAGACTGGCGTTCAAGCATCGGTTTTACCTTGGTGGAAATAGCCTCTCGGGCACGGAAAATGCGCGAGCGCACCGTTCCGATAGGACAGTCCATCGTCTCGGCAATGTCTTCATACGACATGCCTTCTATCTCCCGCAACACGATCGCCTGACGCAAATCTTCAGGCAAGGCATCCATGGCCGCATTGACCGCCTGGGCGATCTCCTGGGCCGCAATGACCGTCTCCGGGGTTTCGTCGCTGGTTAGTTCTCTTGTCGGCGCAGAAGTTTCATCGTCGTCATCATTTCCACGCAATGCACTCTCTGTCATCACCGGATTGCGGTTCAGCTCCACCATGGCCTTCTTGGCCGTATTGACCGCAATACGGTAAAGCCAGGTGTAGAACTGCGCCTCTCCGCGAAATTGCGGCAGCGCACGGTAGGCGCGCAAGAAAGTCTCCTGCGCCAGATCCGGCACCAGATCCACATCGCGAATCATTCGCGCAATCAGCCGTTCGATGCGTCGCTGGTACTTCATCACCAGCAAACCGTAGGCCTTCTGGTCGCCTGCAACGGTGCGCTGCACCAATTGCAGGTCGGTATCGTTCGCGCCCGGGGCTGGTGCCATTGGCGTTCCCGTCATAGGTTGTGTTCTCTTCGCGCTACAGACATGCAGCTCTTATTGTTGGTTGGTCAGCTGCAGGCGTCACGCCACAGGGGCGCTCTGTTGGTCAGCAACGATGGACGAGTATAAGACCCGCCGAATATCCGGCCAATGTTCTGGATTAGTGGCTTGCGCAATCAGCAGCCATCGAACTCTGGCCGTCGATGGCCGCAGTACCGTCGCACGCAGCAGAATCCAGCGCTGGGCATCCATGGCCACCGCGCACCGCACCAGCTCCTCTCCATCCGCAACTGATGATGCTCCATGACAAATGCGCCACTTGGAGCCATTCCAATGCAAAAAGGTTCCGGAGCGCCAGAGGGATAGGTTTGTAACAGCCAGACAAGCCAGCACCCACGCGACGCCCAGCAGCCACTGCTGCCATTGCAGAGGATCCGAGGCCAGGCGCCACGCAACACCAAGCCCACCCGCGCCCAGAAGGCCAGCGAGCACTCCACAGCGAATCCAGCCGGGATGAACCAACGGATATGCAACGGGTGTTGCCAGCGCAACATGTGGGGATCGGCGGCGAACGTTTACCTCCATGGCATCGATTGTGCTGGCTTTCAGGCCACCAGTGCACATCGCAGCGCAGAGGTGTTGGAAACGCGCAAAATCAATGCACAAAACAAAAGGCCTCCCAAAGGGAGACCTGATGATGGGTTTGGGCCAGGTTTTCAGGCGCGCTCAAACACGCTTGAATACCAAGGTGCCGTTGGTACCGCCAAAGCCAAAGTTGTTCTTGACAGCGATTTCCAGCTTGGCATCACGCGCCGTATTGGCGCAATAGTCCAGATCGCACTCTGGGTCCTGATCCACCAGATTGATGGTCGGAGGAATCTTCTGATCCTTGAGCGCCATCACGGTGAACACGCTTTCCAGGCCGCCAGCGCCACCCAGCAGGTGACCCGTCATCGACTTGGTCGAACTGATCACCATCTTCTTGGCATGGTCACCCATTGCCGCCTTGATGGCATTGGTTTCGTTCAGATCGCCCAGCGGAGTCGATGTGCCGTGCGCATTCAGGTAATCCACCTGATCGGCGTTCACACCGGCATTGCGCAGCGCGCCCTGCATGGCCCGGCGAGGGCCATCCATATTGGGAGCGGTCATGTGACCCGCATCAGCGCTCATGCCGTAGCCCAGCAATTCGGCATAGATCTTGGCGCCACGGGCCTTGGCATGCTCGTATTCTTCAAGCACTACCACGCCTGCGCCTTCACCCAGCACAAAGCCGTCACGGCCCTTGTCCCAGGGGCGCGACGCCGCCTTGGGGTCATCGTTGCGAGTGGAAAGTGCGCGCATTGCGGCAAATCCGCCCACTCCCAACGGGGAAACTGTAGATTCGGTACCGCCTGCGATCATGACGTCGGCATCGCCGTACTCGATCAATCGACCTGCTTCACCAATGCAGTGCAAGCCAGTCGTGCAAGCCGTCACTACCGAAAGGTTGGGCCCCTTGAAGCCAAACCGCATCGATACATGGCCAGCAACCATGTTGATAATGGAGGCAGGTACAAAGAAAGGCGTGATGCGGCGGGCGCCACGGCGCTCGTACTCGCTGTGGGTATCCTCGATCAGCGGCAGACCGCCGATGCCGGAACCTATCACCACACCGATACGCGCAGCCAGCTCTTCATCCAATGCCTCGCCAGTGGCCAGACCGGCATCCGTCACTGCTTCCTGTGCAGCGGCAATGCCATAGTGGATGAAGGTGTCCATCGTGCGTGCTTCCTTGGCACTCATATAGGACTCAAGATTGAACCCTTTGACCTCGCCTGCAATCTTGCAGCTGAAGTCGGTGGTGTCAAACTTGGTAATGAGGTCAATGCCGGACTGGCCGGCCAAAATGTTGGACCAGGCTTCAGCAACCGTGTTTCCCACGGGGCTGATGCAACCCAGACCAGTCACGACGACGCGACGGCGACTCATGCGTTACAGCTTTCTTGTTGGTCTCTCGGAGTTGCGGCAAGACACTTGCGCCCTGTCGGGCGCCAAGTGCATGCGCAATCAATTAGGCCTTTTGGTGGCTCTTGGCGTAGTCGATGGCGTTCTGCACCGTCGTGATCTTTTCTGCGTCTTCGTCAGGGATCTCGATCTCGAACTCATCTTCCAAAGCCATCACCAGTTCCACGGTGTCCAGCGAGTCTGCACCCAGATCGGCTACGAAAGCCTTTTCGTTTGTTACTTGAGACTCTTCCACGCCGAGTTGTTCGGCAATGATTTTCTTGACACGTGCTTCGATATCGCTCATGGTTTCCCTCTGGGGGTTGTGAATGAACCCGCGATTCTAGCTGCTTCAGCAATACCTGAGTGCAACTTGCCGTCGCGAGGAAACGGCTTTTAACTTCTGCCAAACCTACATGTACATGCCGCCATTGACATGCAACTCCTGCCCGGTCACATAACCAGCACCATCCGATGCCAGATAGACCACAGCGTTGGCAATGTCTTGCGGCTGTCCCAGCTTACCCAAAGCGATCTGCGATTGCAGCGCTTTCTTCTGCTCCTCAGGAAGCTGGGCCGTCATGTCGGTCTCGATAAAACCAGGCGCCACGCAGTTTACCGTGATGCCGCGGCTGCCCAACTCCTTGGCCAGCGAACGCGTCATACCGGCGACGCCCGCCTTGGCCGCAGCGTAATTGGCCTGCCCGGCATTGCCGGAAGCGCCCACTACGCTGGTAATGCTGATGATACGGCCAAAACGCTGCTTCATCATCGGACGGATCGCAGCGCGGCTGGCTCCGAAGACGGCTTTCAGGTTGGTGCCGAGCACGGCGTCCCAATCCTCATCCTTCATGCGCATGGCCAGGGTGTCGCGGGTGATACCGGCGTTGTTCACCAGCACATGCAGGCCGCCCTGGTTCTTGACCAATTCGTCAATCAGCGCCTCGACGGCCGTGCCATTGTTCACATCCAGCGCCACGCCGCGTGAACCAGGGAAGGCTGACAGGGCCTGCGAAATCTTGGCAGCGCCGTCTTCGGTGGTAGCCGTGCCCACCACCTTGTAGCCGGCAGCGCCCAATGCTTGCGCAATGGCAGCGCCAATACCGCGCGATGCGCCTGTGACCAGGGCTACTTTGGCTGTTTGGGTTGCTTCAGTCATGCAATTGCTTCTTTGGTTTCCTGCAGGGTAGCAGGGTCATACAGGGCTACGCCCACCATATCCGGATCGATGCGCTTGGTCATGCCGGTCAGCACCTTGCCGGGGCCGCACTCTACCAGATGCGTAGCCCCCATGGAGCGCAGCTTCTGCACGCATTCCACCCATCGCACCGGGCCAAAAGCCTGGCGGTACAGCGCGTCGCGAATGGCATCGGTCTCCGTTTGCACCGCCACATCGATATTGTTGAGCACCGGGATCTGCGGTGCAGCGAGCTGCAGGCCCGCCAGCGCCGCCTTCAGCTTTTCCGCAGCCGGTTTCATCAGGCTCGAATGGAAAGGTGCCGATACCGGCAGTGGCAGCGCACGCTTGGCACCCGCCTCTTTCACCGCCAGGCTGGCTGCTTCGACTGCCGCCTTCGAGCCGGCAATCACGGTCTGGCCGGGGTCGTTGAAGTTCACGGCCTCCACCACCTCCGTACCGCCCATCCTGGCAGTCACTTCGGCACAAACCGCCTTGACCTTCTCCGCATCCAGACCCAGTACGGCAGCCATGGCGCCGGCGCCCACCGGCACGGCTTCCTGCATGGCGGCACCGCGCAGACGCACCAGCGGCGCCGCCTGGGCCAGCGTCAACACGCCAGCAGCAACCAGTGCCGAGTATTCACCCAGCGAATGTCCAGCCACTGCCATGGGCAGCGCGCCGCCTTCTGCACGCCATACGCGCCATGCAGCCACACCGGCCACCAGCATCACAGGCTGGGTATTGGCGGTCAGCGCCAGTGTTTCCTTGGGACCACCATGAATCAGAGCACCAATATCTTGACCCAGCGCATCGGAGGCCTCCTGCAGCGCCTCTCGCACAGCAGGATGGTCGCCCCAGGCGTCGAGCATGCCAACGGCCTGCGAGCCTTGGCCGGGAAATACGAACGCAAAAGAATTCATGTCTCGATTTTCATTGAATTTTTGAATGAAATACGGCAATAGCCTAAGCACATCAAGCGCTTAAAGCTACATTTTCAGGAGTACCGCACCCCAGGTAAAGCCACCACCCACGCCTTCGAGCATCACGTTGTGACCCGGCTTGACCTGGCCTGCGCGCACCGCATGGTCAAGCGCCAGCGGAATCGATGCCGCGGACGTGTTGCCGTGCTGATCAACCGTGACCACCACCTTCTCAGGCGAAAGCTTGAGCTTGCGCGCCGTGCTCATCATGATGCGCAGGTTGGCCTGGTGCGGTATCAGCCAGTCGATATCAGCTTCTTGCATGTCGGCCTTGGCCAATGCGGCGCGGGCCGCCTTGTCGAGCACGCCCACCGCCAGCTTGAATACGGCCTGGCCGTCCATGCGCAGCATGGGCGAGCCAATCACCTCGCCACCCGAGACATGGCCCGGCACGCACAGGATGTCGACATGGCTGCCATCGGCATGCAACTCGGTTGCCAGGATGCCTGGCTCGCTCGATGCCTCCAGCACCACAGCGCCGGCGCCATCACCGAAGAGCACGCAGGTGGTGCGGTCATTGAAATCAAGGATGCGGCTGAACACTTCAGCCCCCACCACCAGCGCGCGCCTGGCGGTGCCGGCCTTGATCATCGCGTCAGCCACCGTCAGGGCGTAGACAAAGCCGCTGCACACTGCCTGCACATCGAACACCGGGCAGCCATTGGTGATGCCCAGCTTGTTCTGCAAAATGGCTGCCGTCGAAGGGAACACCATGTCCGGCGTGGACGTGGCCACAATGATCAGATCGATGTCTGCAGCCGCAAGCTTGGCAGCTTCGAGTGCCTTTTTCGAGGCTTCCACGGCCAGATCGCTGGCTGTCACATCCGGGGCGGCAAAATGGCGCGCCTTGATCCCGGTACGCTCGACTATCCACTCATCCGAGGTTTCCAGACCGCGCGTAGCCATTTCGGCCGCCAGATCATCATTGGTTACGCGGCGTGGTGGCAGGTAGCTGCCAGTGCCGGTGATGCGTGAATAAATGCTCATCGATTTCAGATAGAAGACGTCACAGTTGCGGCAGCAGCGGCGCTGTCTGCCGGCATCAGCAAGGGCGCAGCCGTCTGGATCTTGGTCTGCACACGCCCCAGCAAATCGTTACGGGCCGCATCATAAGCGCGATTGAGCGCATGCTCATAGGCCACCACATCGGCCGAGCCATGGCTTTTGAATACCAGGCCGCGCAAACCGAGTAACGCAGCCCCATTGTAGCGGCGGTGGTCCATGCGCTTCATCAGGCGCGAAAGCACAGGATAGGCAACAACTGCCGCGAGCTTGGTGAGCAGGTTGCGTTTGAACTCCTGCTTCAAGCCCCCCGTGATCATGCTGGCCACGCCCTCGCTCGCCTTGAGCGCAACGTTGCCGACAAAACCATCGCAGGTCACGATATCAACCGTCCCCTTGAAGATGTCATTGCCTTCCACATTGCCCTGGAAATTGAGGTAGCCCGACTGCCCGGCCGCACGCAGCAGCTCGCCGGCGCGCTTGATGACTTCGCTGCCTTTGATGGCTTCTTCGCCAATGTTCAAAAGGCCTACGCTGGGGTTTTCCTTCTCCTGAAGGGCGCTCACCAGCGCCGAGCCCATGACGGCAAACTGCACCAGATGTTCTGCCGTGCAATCGACGTTGGCCCCCAGATCCAGCACCGTGGTGGCGCCGCCCTTGGCATGGGGAATCTGTGTGGCGATGGCCGGGCGGTCAATGCCCTCCAGCGTCTTGAGCAGGTAGCGCGCAATCGCCATCAAGGCGCCGGTATTGCCCGCAGATACCGCCGCCTGCGCAGCGCCTTCCTTGACCTGGCTGATGGCCACGCGCATGGAAGAGTCCTTCTTCTTGCGCAACGCCACTTCCACCGGATCGTCCATTGTGACGACTTCGCTTGCCGGCACCAGGGTTGCACGCTCGTGCTGGAATGACTGCAATGCCTCGGGCTGACCCACCACCAACAGGCGGGCATCAGGATGGGCATCCAAAAACTTCTTGCATGCAGGCAGGGTGACACGGGGACCCGCATCACCACCCATGCAATCCACGGCCAGTGTGATCATTCGCTCTGCAGTTCTTTGATGTTGCGCCAACGCACTCTATTAAGGAGTGAGCAGCAATCTTGCAACAGAATAAAAAAGGCCCGCGCTACACATGCGGTAGCCGCGGGCCTTTTTGTACAGCTATGGCTTAGGCTTCCGACTTGTTCTTCAGCACTTGGCGGCCACGGTAGAAGCCGTTGGGGCTGATGTGGTGACGCAGATGGGTTTCGCCGGTGGTTGGCTCCACAGCGATACCAGGCACGTTCAGTGCATTGTGCGAACGGTGCATGCCGCGCTTGGAAGGAGATTTCTTGTTTTGTTGAACAGCCATGATGGCTCCTGAGTCTTGAAAGGGTTGGTGACACGGCCTGCGTAAAACAGACGCATGCCCTAAAAATACGCGATTAGCCCATTAAAGACACGAGGGGGATTCGCGCGAAGCCTCAAATTATAGCAAAAATCGCTGGCAGGCTTCAATCCTCGTGCATCAAGGTTTGGTTTTATCCAGCCGCAGAGATGCCAAAGCAGCAAAAGGATTGGCTTTTTCCGTATTCGCCACCTCGAAATCCTGGGTAGCAGACTCCAGTTTCAGCTCCACCGGGCATTCGTCGTGCATGGGAACCATGGGGAGCGCCATCAGCAATTCGTCCTCGATCAGCTCATGGGCATTGAAGTGCGGCTCCAGCACCAGCACATCCTCCTCGCTCTCATCATCCAGGGCGGCGGCGGTCGCCTCATCCTTTACAAAGCGGAAAGACCGCTCGGTCTGCACCGCGATATCGGCCGGACGCAGGCAACGCTGGCACTGCATTTGCACCACGGTATCGGCCTGCAGGTGCAGCCAGGCATGTCCGGGGCCCCCTGCGGCTTCGCGCCACTCGCCATCCAGCGACCAGCGCACAGGCTGGTCAGTTGCAGCTTCGCCGCGCAGGTCCTCAGCCATCAGACGGGGAAACTGCCCCATTGGCTGATCGCCGTCAAGCTCGGCTTCATGCTGTGCAAAAGCCTTGATATCAAGGCGGTTGACTGAAAATTCCTTTGTCATGCGCGCCAGTGTAAGAGAATCTGGGCATGTCTGAATCCCACTCGCCCCGCGCCCTTGTTCTGGGCTCCACCTCCCGCTACCGGCACGAGCTGCTCTCTCGTTTTCGACTGCCGTTTGAAACCGCCTCGCCCGATGTCGACGAGTCCCCGCAGTCTGGCGAAGCACCGGCCGCTCTGGCGTTGCGCCTGGCCCTGGCCAAGGCCCATGCGGTGGCCGCACAGTTTCCCGAAGCCATCGTCATCGGCTCCGACCAGGTGGCCGACCTGAACGGCCAACCACTGGGCAAGCCCCTGGTGCATGACAGGGCCGTGACCCAACTGCGCGCCATGAGTGGCCAGAGCATGCAGTTCCACACCGCCGTCGCCGTGGTCTGCAAGGCCACCGGCTTTGCGCAGGCAGACACCGCCGTGGTGCGAACCGTGTTCCGCAACCTGAGCGATGCCGAGATTGAACGCTACCTGCGCGCCGAAGAACCGTACGATTGCGCCGGCAGCGCCAAGAGTGAAGGCCTGGGCATCACCTTGCTGGACGCCATCGAGAGCGACGACCCGACGGCGCTGATCGGCCTGCCCCTCATCCGCACCGCCCGCCTGTTGCGCGCCGCAGGAGTGATCCTGCCATGAGCGAGAACACCCGCAAGGGACGGCTTTTTCTCGTCCCTACCCCGCTTGATTTCGGCTGCACCACCGACGCGCCACTGACCGATGTGCTGCCCGCCCATACCGTGCAGGCCGCAGCCCGCATTACCCATTGGGTCTGCGAAAACGCCAAAAGCTGCCGCGCCTTCCTCAAACGGGTGGACGCCGTGGCGCCGTTGGCCGCACCCCTGCAGCAGCAAGCCATACAGGAGCTGCCGCGTGAGGCGCACAAAAAAGGCGACCATCTCCCGCAAACGGCCTCTGGCGCCGATGCCAGCATGCTGATTGCCGCCGCCTTGCAAGGCCATGACATCGGCCTGGTCAGCGAAGCGGGCATGCCAGCGATAGCAGACCCAGGCAGCTCGGTGGTCCGTGCTGCGCATGATGCGGGCATTGAAGTGGTGCCGCTGGTAGGCCCCACCTCTCTCCTGCTGGCTCTGGCTGCCAGCGGGCTCAATGGACAGAACTTCGCCTTTGTCGGCTATGTGCCCAGCGATGGGGCGCAACGCGTCGCCCGGCTGCGCGAGCTGGAGCAACTGGCGCTGCGGCATGGACAGACACAGATCTTCATCGAAACGCCTTACCGCAACCCTGCCCTGATGAGCGCCCTGCTGCAGACCCTGCAGGCCAACACCCGCCTGTCGATCTCCAGCGGCCTCACGCTGGAAAGTGCTCGTACCCAAAGCCGCCTGGTCAAGCAATGGAAGCCGCTGAGCCCCGAACTGGACAACCGCACCCCCATGGTGTTTGCGATTGGGCGCTGAGACGATCATGCCAGGCGCGCACGCCTGCTTTTCGGGCTGTTCATCAAGTATTGGCTGACCACAAGGCTGCGCTACCCCTCCCAAAGGGGTTTGCGCATCCTCTCGGTTAGATGGCATAAAAAAAGCGGTGCTCGTGCACCGCCTTTGTGTTTATAGCTATTAAATAGCTAGCATTCAAATCACCTGATCAGCGCAGGCTGGGCATCATCGACCGCATGGTACTCACTGCCCCCGCGCCCACTGACGCGCCAAACTTCTTGGCAAAGCGCTCTGCTACATTCTCGCGGCGGGTGTAGTCCACCACATCTTCGGCGCCCACCACATCGCGCGCCACCTGATCGAGGCTGCCCAGGCCGTCAGCCAAGCCCAGCTTGACCGCTTCCTGCCCGGTCCAGAACAGGCCGCTGAAGGTGTCTTCGGTTTCCTTCAGGCGCTCGCCCCGGCCCTGGCGCACCACGGAGATGAACTGCTGGTGGATCTGCCCCAGCATCTGCTGGGCATAGGCTTTTTGCTTGTCATTCATGGGGCTGAATGGGTCGAGCATGCCCTTGTTGCTGCCAGCAGTGAGCAGGCGACGCTCCACGCCCAGCTTTTCCATGGTGCCGGTAAAGCCAAAACCGTCCATCAGCACGCCGATGCTGCCCACGATGCTGGCCTTGTCTACATAGATGCTGTCCGCTGCGGCTGCAATGTAATAGGCTGCGGAAGCGCAGGATTCCTCCACCACCGCGTACATGGGCTTTTTGTGCAAGGCCTTGAGGCGCACGATCTCATCATTGATCATGCCTGCCTGCACGGGGCTGCCGCCCGGGGAGTTGATCAGCAGCACCACCGCCTTGGCGCCATCGTCCTCGAACGCGGTGCGCAGTGCGGCAATCACGTATTCGGCGCTGGCATCTGCGCCAGAGGCGATTTCACCTTTCAACTCCACCACGGCCGTATGCTCGGTCGACGAGGCAGACGACGCATTTTCCGAGCTGAACAGGTAGATGACCAACGCAATGAAGGCGATGAGCCAGGCCAGCCGAAAGAAAATTTTCCAGCGTCGCGCAGCGCGCTGCTCCCTGAGCGTGTCAAAGGCCAGGCGCTCCAGCACGGAACGCTCCCAGCCAGGCGCCTGCGCAGTCGCTGCGGATGCTGCAGCTGCCGTCGTCGGCTGACCCCACAGATCTGGCGCAGGCTGCGGATTCTGCTGGGGGTTGTTGTCCATCGGGTTCATCTTAAAACTCAAGAGGTTGGAGGCGGTAGTCGGTGTGCCAGTACACCACCCCGCCTTGTTCGCTCAACGCGATTTTGACCAGGCCACCACGGCAAGGGCCGCCAGCGCAGGCTCCAGTATCCGGCACATAGGCAGCGCCATGGGTAGCGCATAACAACCAGTTACCGGTGTCATCGAAAAAACGGTCGGGCTGGTAGTCCATTTCCATCGCCACATGGGTGCAGCGGTTCAGGTAGGCATGCACCGCATCACGGTAGCGTATGGCGAATGCGCGGCAGGTCTGGCCAGCAAATACCACGTCAAAAGGCACGGCACGCCCGCCATTGCTCAAGTTCTTGCTATTACAAAGTGCTATTGCCCGGGCTTGTGCCTCTGCCATTGCTGCTCCTGCTTGCTGCGCGCCAATGACTGTACATGCAAACAGTAATCAAGCCATGTACTAGGCATTGGCTGCCATCCATTGTTGCAAATCAGCAACAGAGTGTGCAATGAACAGCGGGCCAAAGGCCTCGAAGCCATCATGGTGGTGTGCGCCATAGCTCACCGCCACACTGGCGCAGCCTGCGTTGACCGCCATCTGTAGATCATGGGTGGTATCGCCCACCATCAACAAGCGCTCGGGCGCCACATCCATCTCGGCCATCAACTCCTGCAGCATCAGCGGGTGCGGCTTGCCTGCGGTTTCGTCGGCGGTCCGCGAAGCATCAAACCGGCCCTTGAGCAGGGTCGAATCCAGTACTTCATCGAGCCCCCGGCGATTCTTGCCGGTGGCCACTGCAAGCAGATGCCCGCTGGCAGTCAACTGATCCAGCAAGGGCAGCACCCCGTCAAAAAGGGTCACTTCCTCCTGGCGCTTCAGATAGTGATAGCGGTAGCGGTTGGTCAGTTCCACCATGCTGTCTGGCGGCACATCGGGCGCGGCATGCCGCAAGGCGCCTTGCAGGCTCATGCCGATCACATACTTGGCTGTTTCCAGCGTCGGCACGGTGCCGCCCACATCGCGCACCGCGTCCTGGATGGAAAGCGCAATGGCAGCAGTGGAATCGAACAGGGTGCCATCCCAGTCAAAGGCGATCAAGTCAAAGCGACGCGTCATAAATAAGGTAATCGGTTGGTTTGCTCGCTATAACAATAGCTGGTAGCGGTTGCTGCGCAACGAATTCAAAATATTTTTGCTATGAAAGCCAAGAGCAGCCTGCGCTAGTTGCTATGGTTTTCATCTGCCTGCTCTGCAGCCCCTACGAAATCTGCCAACTCCTCCGGCAACTCCGCTCCCAACTGCACCCGCTCCCCACTCTGCGGATGGGTGAACTGCAGGCGCCAGGCATGCAGAAACATGCGCTTCAAGCCGTGCTTGACCAGCCGCTTGTTCAGATCGAAATCGCCATACTTCTCGTCGCCGACGATTGGATGGCCGCTGCTGGCCAGGTGCACGCGAATCTGGTGGGTGCGGCCGGTCTTGATTGTCACCTCCAGCAAGGTCATGGCCGGCAGACCAAGGCCATGGCGTGCCGGCAGCGCTTTCTGCACCTTGATGAGTGACACCGAACGCATGCCTTCTGCATCGTCCGCCGTGGTGGCGCGCACGCGACGCTCGCCATCGGGCAACAGATACTTGCGCAGCGGCGTATCAATCACCTTTTTGTTGGCTGGCCACTCCCCGATCACCAGCGCCAGATAGGTCTTGCCCGTCTCGCGCTCGCGGAACTGATCCTGCAGGTGGGTGAGCGCCGAGCGCTTCTTGGCTACCAGCAGGATGCCTGAGGTTTCGCGGTCCAGCCGGTGCACCAGTTCCAGAAAGCGCGCGTCGGGCCTGGCGCGGCGCAACTGCTCGATCACCCCAAAGCTCACGCCCGAGCCGCCGTGCACGGCCACTCCCGCTGGCTTGTTGATGGCCAGCACCGCATCGTCGTCCAGCAGCAGCGGGAACTCCCGGCCAGGAATGGCGCGCTCCGCCTCCTCAGGCTTGGCAGACACGCGCACTGGCGGAATACGCACCACATCGCCGCCCTGCACCCGGGCGTCTGCAGCAGTGCGCCCTTTGTTGATACGCACCTCTCCATTGCGGATGATGCGGTAGATATGGGTCTTGGGCACGCCCTTGAGATGGCGCATCAGAAAATTGTCCAGGCGCTGGCCGGCGTCGTCGGGATGGACTTCTACCAGCCTTACAGCCACTGGGGGTGCTTCTGGACTGCGGGGCTCGCCCGGTTTGCCCCCTATAATGTGTTTCACCTGCGCAATAAAGTTATTGGTTGACCGGTGAGCAGTTTAATTCACCCACCAGTACCCGCGCAGGCCGGTCGATGTCTGACCGACGACCTTGCCTCAGTGTCTGCATACCAAGAAATTGCGCAGGCCATGCAAGCAAATCGGGTGGACGGACACATTGAAACAACGAAACTACAGATTCCCAGCGGCAGTTGCTGCAGTGGTCAGGACTCCTGGCCCGGCCCCAACTGACCGCTCACACACTGACATGCTGATTTTGTGGGCTTGGATGGCAACTCTCTGGCGCAGCGCCTGCTGCACGCCAGTGCGCCGTGCCGCGCCCGCCGTGCGCATGTTTTCAGGGCAGATCTCACCACCGGCGGCAGCTGTTCGCTGGCTGGCCGGTTATTTATATGCCCTCTCCCGCGTGCCCAAGCCTCCTGTGCTGACATAAGTATTACCAGCAAGCATGGCACGCTCTGTATCTTCATTCGTTTCTCTGCGTCTGTCCCGGCATCTGTGGCTCCAGTAAGAGCCTGTTTATTGTTGGGGATTGGAGACTGGCACCTGTCTGACAAAGGTGGCCGGTCCCGCATTACGAAGGACGCGCATCATGAAACGGATGCTGATCAACGCCACGCAAGCTGAAGAGCGACGCCTCGCCATCGTGGATGGCCAAAAGCTGCTGGATTACGAGATCGAAATCGAAGGCCGCGAACAACGCAAAGGCAATATCTACAAAGCCGTTGTTACCCGGGTAGAACCCTCTTTGGAAGCCTGCTTTGTCGACTACGGCGAAGACCGTCACGGCTTCCTGCCATTCAAGGAAATCTCCAAGCAGTATTTCGCCGAAGGCGTATCGCCCAGCCAGGCCCGCATCAACGATGTGATCAAGGAAGGCCAGGAGCTGCTCGTCCAGGTTGAAAAGGAAGAGCGCGGCAACAAGGGCGCGGCGCTGACCACTTTCGTCTCTCTGGCTGGCCGCTACGTGGTGCTGATGCCCAACAACCCCCGTGGCGGTGGCGTATCACGCCGTATCGAGGGTGACGAGCGCGCCGAGCTGAAAGAGGCGATGGACCAGCTCGAATACCCCAAGGGCATGTCCATCATCGCCCGTACCGCAGGCATCGGCCGCACGGCGCCCGAGCTGCAATGGGATCTGAACTACCTGCTCAAGCTCTGGAGCGCCATTGACGGCGCCGCCAAGGCCGGCAAGGGCGCCTTCCTGATCTACCAGGAATCGAGCCTGGTGATCCGTGCCATCCGCGACTATTTCAACAATGACATCGGCGACATCCTGATCGACACCGATGACATCTATGAGCAGGCCCAGCAGTTCATGGCGCACGTGATGCCTGAACACGCCGCCCGCGTGAAGCGCTATCGCGACGATGCACCGCTCTTCAGCCGCTTCCAGATCGAGCACCAGATCGAGTCGGCCTACTCGCGCACCGTGACCCTGCCTTCCGGCGGCGCCATCGTCATCGACCACACCGAAGCGCTGGTCTCCATCGACGTGAACTCGGCCCGCGCCATCAAGGGCGGCGACATTGAAGAGACCGCCACCCGCACCAACCTCGAAGCAGCCGACGAAGTGGCCCGCCAGATGCGCCTGCGCGACCTGGGTGGCCTGATCGTGATCGACTTCATCGACATGGAAGAGTCGAAGAACCGCCGCGACGTCGAAAACCGCCTGCGCGATGCACTGCGCCAAGACCGCGCCCGCGTGCAGTTCGGCACCATCAGCAAGTTCGGCCTGATGGAGATGAGCCGCCAGCGTCTCAAGCCCGCATTGAGCGAAGGCGCCCACATCAACTGCCCACGCTGCGGTGGCTCCGGCCACATCCGTGATGCGGAAAGCTCTGCGCTGCAGATCCTGCGCATCATTCAGGAAGAATCGATGAAGGACAACACGGCAGCCGTCAACTGCCAGGTGCCCGTCGAAGTCGCCTCCTTCCTGCTCAACGAAAAGCGTACCGAAATCCAGAAGATCGAGCTCAAGCAGCGCGTCTCCGTCACCATGGTGCCCAACAAGGCCCTGGAGACGCCGCACTACAAGCTCGAACGCATGAAGCACGACGACCCACGCCTCGACTCGATGGAAGCCAGCTACAAACTGGCAGATGCCGAGGAAGAGCAGGTCGGCTTTACCCGCCGCTCGCAAGAACCCACCAACAAGCAAACCCCGGTCATCAAGGGCGTGCTGCCTGATGCGCCAGCCCCCATTGCCGAACCCCGCCCGGCGCCTGTGGCACGCACCAATGTCAGCAAGCCAGCCGCCGCCGTGCCTGCAACGCCTGCTCCCGTGCCCGAAACCGGGCTGTGGGCAGCCATCAAGCGCTTCTTCGGATTTGCAACGCCAGCGCCCGTAGCCGCTCCCGCCCCGGCAGCTCCTGAGCCCGCCAAGGATGCCCGCAAGGAAAACCGCGAAGGCCGTGGCGGCAATCGCCGCAATGGCGAGCGCGGCGAGCGCAATGGATCGGCCAATCGGGACGGCAATCGCCGCAACAGCGAACGCGCCGAAGGCGAACGCAATGGCCGCAACCGCAATGAACGCGGCGAAGGCCGTGGTGAAGCCCGCAGTGGCGACCAGGAAGGCCGCGACAACCGCCGCCGCAATGAGCGCGGTGACCGTCCGGAGCGCAGCGAACGCAATGACCGCCCCCGCCGCGACGATGCCGTCATCAACGCACAAAACGGCGATAACGCAGCAATCGAGGCGACCAGCGAACGCCAGGAGCGTGCGCCCCGTCCAGAGCGTGCTCCGCGTGAGAATCGCCGGGATCGCGGCGAACGTGGTGAGCGCAACGAGCGCCGCAACCAGGGCGAAGAATCGGTGCGCGACAACGCCGCCGTGGCTCCTGCGCCGATGGACTCCGAAGCCGTGATCGCCGCCCTGCCCTCGCTGGACCTGGACGGAAACGCCAATACGGCAATGCCTGTTGATGGCGAAACCTCGCCAGAGCGTCGCGAACGCCGCTCCCGTGATCGTTATGGCCGCGACCGCCGCAACCGTGGTGACCGCGAGCGCCTGCCACGCGATGAGCAAGCCGCAGATGCACAAACCGAAGCTGCCCCGGCAGAAGCCGTGTTTGAAGCGGAAAACGCCCCTGCACCACGCCGTAGCTACTTTGATGCGGCAGCAGCAACAGACACCGCAGCACCGGTAGCACCGGCTGCGATGGATCTGGCAGTGCCTGCTGGCGAACCCGCAGTCAACGCAGCCGCCGAAGCCTTTGAGGAAAAGCCAGCTCCAGCGCCCGCCGCTCATGCACCAGCAGCTACAGAACAAGTAGCACCTGCTGTCGCTGCCGTGGTGACACCCGCTCCGGCGGCCGAGCCCGCAGCCTCGCAAGGGCTGCCCAGGATCGCCAGCTACACGCTGCCCCTGGAGCAGTTGAACACCATCGCCGCCCAGGCTGGCCTGCAATGGGTCAACTCGGACACCGACAAGGTGGCGGCCGTGCAGGCTGCGATTGCAGCGGAGCCCAAGCCCGTGCATGTGCCCCGCGAGCGCCCCCCGGTCGTCATGCTCGACGAAGGCCCGCTCGTGCTGGTCGAAACGCGCAAGGATCTGGCTGCCATGGTGCTGCCCTTTGAACGCGAATCGCAAACCGCTTAAGCCGTTTCGCTAGAGCCCACAGGCCGGATTTCCTCCGGCCTGTTTCATTCCTGGAGCCCTTACGACATGCTTTTTCTGCTCTCCCCCGCCAAATCGCTGGATTACGAGACCCCTTTGCCTGCCGGTCTGCCGCACACGCAGCCGCAGTTCATCAAGCAGTCGCAAGCGCTGATTGACGTGCTGCGCGAAAAATCGCCTCAGCAGATTGCCAGCCTGATGGACATCAGCGACAAGCTGGCAGCCTTGAACGTGGCGCGCTACGAGGCCTGGTCGCCCAAGTTCACCGCCAAAAACTCGCGGCAGGCCATCATGGCCTTCAACGGCGATGTCTACGACGGCCTGCAGGCCCACAGCCTCACCGCCAAACAGCTCGATTGGGCCCAGTCGCATGTGTGCATGCTCAGCGGCCTGTATGGCGTGCTGCGCCCGCTGGACTGGATGCAGCCTTACCGGCTGGAAATGGGCACGCGCCTGCCCACGGCCCAAGGCAGCAATCTCTACCATTTCTGGGGCACGCAGATTGCCGACTATCTGAATCACCAGCAGCAAGGTGAAGACACACCCGTCGTCGTCAACCTGGCTTCGCAGGAGTACTTCAAATCCGTTGACCTGAAAGCGCTGCGCGCCCGTGTGGTGACCTGCAGCTTTGAAGACTACAAGAGTGGCCAGTACAAGGTCATCAGCTTCTTCGCCAAGAAGGCCCGTGGATTGATGGCGCGCTATGCGATTGAGCACCAGGCCAAGACGCCTGCAGCGCTGAAGAAGTTCAACATCGACGGCTATGCCTATGCCAGCGATGTTTCGACTGCTGACCATTTCCTATTCCGTCGCAAAGTGGATTGATACCGCTTTGGTGCACAATGGCCGCGAAAGGAATGTCATGACAGCCTCGCAACCCATCACCCCGGAATTGCGCGCCTGGATTATTGAACAGGCGACTGCTGGTGTCAGCGCCGAAAATGTCTTCAAGGCCATGTGCGACGCCGGGTGGAACGAAGATATAGCCGAATCCGCCATGGAAAAGGTGTTGACCGAACACCTGCAGCACCTGCACGGTGCCAATACCGAAATTGCCTCCGTCATCCACCGTCCGCTGCCCGAACCTCCGCTGGCCGATGCACCTGGCTCCATCCATGTCGGCGACCGCGATGTGAACGTGCTGCTGAGCATGAAACACCCGCGCGTGGTGGTATTTGGCAATCTGCTGTCCGATGAAGAGTGCGACGCCATCATTGCCGCGGCCAGGCCGCGCATGAAGCGGTCGCTGACTGTGGAAACCAAGACCGGCGGTGAAGAAGTGAACGCCGACCGCACCAGCGACGGCATGTTCTTCCAGCGTGAAGAAACCCCGGTCGTAGCCACCCTGGAGCGCCGCATTGCCAAGTTGCTGAACTGGCCGGAGAACCATGGCGAAGGCCTGCAGGTGCTGCATTACCAGCCTGGTGCAGAGTACAAACCGCACTACGACTATTTTGACCCCACCCAGCCTGGCACGCCCACCATCCTCAAGCGAGGCGGCCAGCGCGTCGGCACCCTGGTGATCTACCTGAACAACCCGGAAGCCGGTGGCGGCACCAGTTTTCCCGATGTGGGCGTCGAGGTCGCACCGCGCCGTGGCAATGCCGTGTTCTTCAGCTACGCAGCCCCTGACCCTTCGACCAAGACTCTGCATGGTGGCTCGCCCGTGGTGCGTGGCGAGAAGTGGATCGCCACCAAGTGGCTGCGCGAAAGCGAATTCAAGTAAAAACAGCTGCTGGCTCTCTCTCATAAAGCGCCATTAGCTATTCATTTAATAGCATGACTTTTTCTTCTCAGCCCGAGCAATCGCCCCTGGGCCAGCGCTCGGCCTATATCGACCAATACAACCCGACCCTGCTCTTTCCGCTGCCGCGCGCTGCCAAGCGTGCCGAGATCGGATTGCAGGACGACCGGTTGCCGTTTTTTGGCGCCGATCTATGGACGGCGTATGAGGTCTCGTGGCTCAACCTGCGGGGCAAGCCACAGGTGGCCCTGGTGAATTTCACCATCCCCTGCGAAACACCCAACATCATCGAGAGCAAATCCTTCAAGCTCTATCTCAATAGTTTCAACAACAGCCGCTTTGCCAGCGCAGGCGATGTGCGCGCCAAGCTGGTGGCCGACCTCAGCGAAGCCGTATGGCGCGGCGCGCCGCACAGCGCCACCATCGGCGTCCAGCTGATCGAGCCCGAACTGTTTGATGCCCAACCCGTGCAGGAGCTGGACGGCCTGAATCTGGATCGCCTCGATATCGATTGCGACCGCTACGAACCCGCGCCTGAACTGCTGACCGCCGCATTCGACGAGCCGCCCGTCACCGAAACCCTGACCAGCCGCCTGCTCAAAAGCAACTGCCTGGTCACCGGCCAGCCCGATTGGGGCAGTGTGCGCATCAGCTACAGCGGCCCGGCGATCAACCAGGAAAAGCTGCTGCAATACATCGTCAGCTTCCGCAACCACAACGAATTCCACGAGCAATGCGTCGAACGCATGTTTGTTGATATCTGGCGCCAGTGCCAACCCATCCGATTGACGGTATACGCACGCTATACCCGCCGTGGCGGGCTCGACATCAATCCGCTGCGCACCAGCCAGCCGATGGCCCTGCCGGCCAACGTGCGCACGGCGCGCCAATAAACGCCTTTTCCGGAAATCTGCGCAAAGGCGACTTCATTCGTCCGTGAACAGCGGCAAGGTGTAAGGATCGGCAGTTCGCTCCTGCCCTTCCCGTTGCGCGCGCATCTCCGCTGCCTTGATTGCCTGCGCGTCGCCCACCATACCCTGGGCCGCTGCCTGTTCCTGCGGCAGCAGGTTGCCCACTCGCACGCCCAAAAGGCGCAGGCGCTGCTCCAGCGGCGCGCGCTTCAGGCACTGGCCTGCGGCATGGCGAATGGCCCTGGCATCGCTGGTATAGAGCGGCAGGCTGTGGTCTCGGGTGGCGATGCGGAAATCGGTAAAGCGCAGCTTGATCCCAATCGTTCGCCCTACATAGCCCTTGCGCTGCAGGTCGGCAGCCACACTCTCGCACAGGTCGGTAAAGATCGCGCTCAGTTCCGCCCGGTCGCGCACCGCGTGCAGGTCACGGTCGAACGTGGTCTCGCGGCTCATCGATACTGGCTCGCTCTCCGTCACCACGGGCCGGCTGTCCTGCCCCCAGCAGGAAGCATGCAACCAAGCGCCATAGCTACGGCCAAAGTGCTCCACCAGCCAGTGCAATTCCTTGGCCGCCAGATCGCCCAGGGTGTTGATGCCCAGCGCCTGCAATTTGGCATCGGCCTTGGGGCCCACGCCGTTGATCTTGCGGCAGGCCAGCGGCCAGATCATTGATTGCAAGTCGCTCTCCAGTACGATGGAGACGCCATTGGGCTTGTTGAACTCGCTCGCCATTTTGGCCAACTGCTTGTTGGGAGCCACACCGACCGAACAGGTCAGGCCCGTAGCGGCATGTATTTCGCTTTGCAGGCGCAGTGCCAGGCTGCGCCCCTGGTCGTGCTGCCCACCTTCGACATGGGTGAAATCGATGTACACCTCGTCCACGCCCCGGTCTTCCATCTGCGGGGCAATGGAGGTGATGATGGCTTTGAACTGGCGCGAAAACTGCCGGTAGCGCGCAAAATCCACGGGCAAAAGAATCGCCTGCGGGCACAGCTTGGCAGCCTTCATCATGCCCATGGCCGAGCCCACCCCAAATGCGCGCGCCTGGTAGGTGGCCGTGGTGATCACTCCGCGCCCGACATAGTCCTTGAGCAGTGGAAAAGCATGTACCGGAATATCTGCGAGGCGCCCGCCATAGGCAGCGACCAGCGCGTCATCCTCACGCCGCCGCCCACCTCCGATGACCACCGGCAGCCCCTTGAGCTGCGGATAGCGAAGCAGCTCGACCGATGCGTAGAACGCATCCATGTCCAGGTGCGCCACGCGACGGCGTGGCGGCAATGCTGGCAGTACGGACTCTGGGGCGAAATCGTGGCTCACACCCTATTGTCGCCGCGCCCAGCAAACCCGGCACTGTGGCCGGGTTCGGTCAGGGACACACGTGGCGCATCAATGGTCGTGATGCAGGTAGGCAGCCTGCTTGGGTAGCCGCAGGCTGAACAGGAACGCCACCACCATCATGACCGACACGTACCAGAAAAACGCGGTCTCATGGCCTGCGTTCTTGAGCGCCAGCGCCACAAATTCGGCCGACCCGCCAAATATGGCGTTGGCCACCGCGTAGGCGAGCCCCACGCCCAGAGCGCGCACTTCGGGCGGAAACATTTCCGCCTTCACAATGCCGGAGATCGAGGTGTAGAAACTCACGATGGCCAGGGCCACCACAATCAGAAAGCCGGCCATCTCAGGCGACGAAGCACTGTGCATGGCCGTCAGGATCGGCACGGTGCAGATGGCGCCCAGCCCCCCAAACAGCATCATGCTGGTGCGCCGGCCAATGCGGTCTGAGAGGGCGCCAAATAGCGGCTGCATGCACATGTAAATGAAGAGACAGACGGTCATCACGTAGCTGACCGTCTTGATGGGCAGGCCTACACTGTTGACCAGGTACTTCTGCATGTACGTGGTGAAAGTGTAGAAAATCAGCGAGCCCCCGGCGGTATAGCCCAACACCGTGACGAAGGCGCGCCAATGGTGCTTGAACAGATTGGCGAGCGTGCCCGTTTCCTTGTCGTGCATGGCTTCCTGCGATTGCGTCTCGTGCAAGGTACGGCGCAGCAGCATGGCCACCACGGCAGCGGCAGCGCCGCAGACAAAAGGAATGCGCCAGCCCCAGGCGCGCAGCTCGGCATCGGTGAGCACCGCTTCCAGAATCACGATCAGCAGCACGGCCAGCAACTGGCCACCGATCAGCGTCACATACTGGAAGGATGAGAAAAAGCCGCGCTGCCCCTTGAGAGCCACCTCGCTCATATAGGTGGCAGTGGTACCGTATTCGCCGCCCACCGACAGCCCCTGGAACAGGCGGCACACCAGCAGCAGAAACGGCGCCAACGCACCGATCTGCGCGTAGGTGGGGAGGCAGGCAATCACCAGGGAGCCGGCACACATCATGGTGACCGAGATCAGCATGGACTTCTTGCGGCCGTACTTGTCGGCAATCCGGCCAAACAGCCAACCGCCGATCGGACGCATCAGAAAACCCGCAGCAAACACGCCAGCCGTATTGAGCAATTGCACCGTCGGATCGCCCTTGGGAAAGAACGCCGCAGCAAAGTAAATGGAAGAAAAGGCGTAGACGTAAAAGTCAAACCACTCAACCAGATTGCCTGATGAGGCCGCCATGATGGCGAAGATGCGGTGGCGCTTTTCTTCCGGGCTGTAATGTGGCGGCGTGGCCGAGGTGGTGGAATTCGGAGTGGTAGTTGTCATTGGCATGGTCCGATGAAAGAAACCATGATGCGCCGCGCGCATGTACCCTCCTTGTCGGACGGGCGCTGAAAACGGTTACTGGCAATTACAGCTGGGTGCAAATAATGACAATGCCCACCAGCATCAGCGCAATGCCCCATTTCTCGTTCGCGCGCAGTTGCTCCTTCAGAAAGCGACGCGAGACGATGTAGCTGAAGATCACCTCAACCATGCCAAGGGTCCGCACCGAGGCTGCGCTCTGCAGCGCATAGGCGCTGAACCAGGCAAGCGAGGCAGCGCTGCCCATGCAGCCTGCAATCAGCGAAACCCGCCACGCCTTGGCAATGCGCACCACCACACCCGGGCTGCGCCAGGCAAACCACAAACCCATGGCCACGGTCTGCATGCATTGGGCAACAAAAACACCCCAGGCGCCGGACAGCAAGGCGCCCGGTGCCTTCAATTCAAGAGCAGCGCCCCGAAACCCCACGGTAGCGATCGCAAAGCACGCGCCACATACCAGGCCATAAAAAGCCGCCTTGCTGCGCCATTCAAACCGCGCGCCAGGCAAGCGAGGCGGCATCGACAGCAAGGCAACGCCCAGGGAGGCTATGGCCATCGCTCCCAACGCCCATGCGGTTGGCAGCTCATGCAGGAAAACCGCGCCAAACAGCGCCACCTGCAGCACCTCGGTTTTGGACAGGGTCACCGCTACCGCAAAATTGCGCTGCTGCATCGCCAGCAGCAAGGCACCGGTGGCAGCAATCTGAAAGAACGCCCCCAGAGCAATCCAGCCGAAATAGGCCCAGCTCCAATGGTCGATCCTTGGAGGTGTCTGTGGCAACGTATAGAGCAGCACCAGCGCCAATGCCGCGAGTGGCAACCCGTACAGAAAACGCACGAGGGTCGCAGGCCAGGTACCCAGGTCTGCAGTGAGCGAGCGTTGCGCCGCGTTGCGCGCCGTCTGCGCCACTGCGGCAAACACCACCAGCAGCATCCACCAGCCACCCCATTGCATTTCCCCATCCGCCATACCCTGCCCGCTCCTAGAAAGTGCCTGCGATCGTAGATGAATGGCGCTGCGGCGGCCCATGCATTTGGCGATGTGCGCCCCTCACAAAAAAGGCCACCCGCAGGTGGCCTTGCTGGAAAGCTGCATCGCCTCAGTTGGCGCGCAGCACGACATCCACACGGCGGGAGGCCGCATTGGTGTTGCCGGTATCGGAGGTTTCCGCAGGCTTTTCAAGTACCGTACGGTCAACAGGCACACCTGCCGCTGCCAAGGCTGTCTGTACCGCCATGGCACGCTGCTTGGACAGCTCTGCATTCTTGGCGGCATCACCCGTGGGGTCGTTGAAGCCCGATACGACCGCCTTCACGTCGGTGTGCGATTGCAGATAGCCGACCAGGGCCTTGGATTTATCCGCAAATTCAGGCGGCACCTCGGTCTTGCCGGTATCAAAGAACACCTGAAGCTTGGGCACATCCTGCACCATGCTGTCGATCACGGCAGCACCCGCAGGGGCTGCGTCGGCAGTTGGCGCTGATGCCGCGGCGGGAGCGGGAGCTGCAGGCTCTGGTGCAGGAGCGGGAACCGGAGCGGGCTCAGGGGCCGGAGCAGGTGTTGCCGCTGGTGCAGCAGGCGCGGGCGCGGTATCTGGAGTTTTCTTGCCGCAATAGCTGATCCCGAAAATCACCACCAGCGCGCCGATGATCCAAGGCAGCCACTTGCCGATACCGCCTCCTGCTGCAGTCGCCGTACTGGCGGCAGCAGTGGAGACTGTCGATGCCGCAGACGATACCGCTGCAGTGCCTGCGCCCACCACCCCTGCTGCAGCTGCGGCACCGCTGCCCAATAGGCCGCCAAGCAGGGATTTTCCGCTGCCGATCAATGCCACCGCTTCTGCAGGCAAGGTGGCGGGGAGCATTCCATTGGGCGAGAGACGCGAAACCAGCGCAGGCAGCAAAGCCCCAACCGCCGATGTCACGGCATCCTTGGGCAGGTGCAGCTTGTCGCTCAACGTGGACAGCAAGCCTCCGGACGCACCGAAAACGCTGCTCACCTCGTCATTGGTAGGCGTGCGGGATTCTTCCGTGGTGCTTAGCCAGCTGTCTGCCAACCCACCCAGGCCCGCAGAACGAAAGCGGTCCAGCAAGCCCGATAGACCTCCGTTGGCCGGGTCCGTGATGTAGGCCAGCACCATGGCAACCAGGTCTTTGGCCTTGTCGCCCAGACCAAAGCGGTCTGCCATGTCTCGAATCAAGGTGTCGAACATTCTCGTCCTCCTGTGATGGGAATCGCCAACCAGCGGATGCCGTTGGCGATCGAACCAGTGTAGAAAGAGGAACGCGCCGAGCTTGTAGGACAAGGCGCAGGCGTTCAGAAACGCTTTCTATATTTTCAAATGATGACAAATACTTGCAACATGGCGTCCGGCGCGGGCCGCTGGCTCGCACGGCAGTCATTCGCGCCTCAACAAGGCAGAGGATAGGTTCCCGGCACCAGAATCTTGCTGTCCACCTGGTTGATGTTGGTGTGGCCGCAGAAGGCCATGGATACATCCAGCTCCTTCTGAATGATCTGCAAGGCCTTGGCCACGCCCTCCTGGCCGAAGGCACCGAGCCCGTACAGAAAGCTGCGTCCGATCAAGGTGCCTTGCGCTCCCAGCGCCCGGGCCTTGAGCACGTCCTGGCCGCTGCGGATGCCGCTGTCCAGCCATACCTCGATGTCCTTGCCCGCCGCCTGGGCGATGGAGGGCAGCGCGTCGATGGTGGCAGGCGCACCATCGAGCTGGCGGCCGCCGTGGTTGCTCACGATCAGGGCGTCGGCGCCCGTCTGCGCTGCCAGGCGTGCGTCTTCTGCCTCCATGATGCCCTTGAGGATCAGCTTGCCGCCCCAGCGCTTCTTGATCCACTCCACATCGCTCCAGTTCAGGCGCGGGTCGAACTGATCCGCCGTCCACGACGCCAGGGAGCTCACATCGCCCACGCCGTCGACATGGCCTACGATGTTGCCGAAGGTACGGCGTTTGGTGCCCAGCATGCCCATGCACCAGCGTGGCTTGGTTGCCAGGTTGATCAGGTTGCTGATGGTGGGCTTGGGGGGCGTCGACAGGCCATTCTTGATGTCCTTGTGGCGCTGGCCGAGGATCTGCAGATCCAATGTCACCTGCAGGGCCGAGCAATTGGCGGCTTTGGCACGGTCAATCAAGCGCTCCATGAATCCTCGATCACGCATCACATACAGCTGAAACCAGAACGGATGGCGGTCGGTGCCTGCGGCAACGTCCTCCAGCGAGCAGATGCTCATCGTCGAAAGCGTGAACGGAATGCCAAAGGCCTTGGCCGCCCGGGCCGCCAGAATCTCGCCATCGGCATGCTGCATGCCGGTCAGACCTGTCGGGGCAATCGCCACTGGCATGGAAACATCGTGCCCCACCATGGTGGTACGGGTGCTGCGGCCTTCCATATTGACGGCCACGCGCTGGCGCAGCTTGATTTTCTGGAACGCGGCCTCGTTGTCGCGGTATGTACTCTGGGTATAGGAGCCTGAATCCGCATAGTCATAAAACATGCGCGGCACGCGCTTCTGGGCCACTACGCGCAAGTCTTCGATACAGGTGATCTTGGATAAATCGGACACAAATCTTCCTCTGATGAATGCAGTGTTTGGTATAGGCAGCGTCTCATATGCTCGATGCGCCCCGTCATCGCCAACCCCAGTCGACTGTCACAAAAGCAACAGCTTGGGCGTTGGTTTATAAGGAGCTACGGGTTTTTCTGAACTGCAAACCAAATGTCAGCCCGACATTATGTCGAGGTTCGATAGCGCTGGGGCCTGCTCACATACCCTCGGAATCGCGCATGCCCTGGTCTCAGTTCCCATGACGGTTGCAGCACCACCTTGCCTTGGTTGCGCAGACTCCGAACACCTGCGCCGTGGAGCACCGCCACAACGAGGAGTCAGGTATGGTTTGGCAGCAGATCTACAACCCCCTGGGCAATATGGTGCTCTCCACCTTGCTGGCGGCATTGCCCGTCGTCGTCATGCTGGTGGGATTGGGCTTTTTACACCTCAAGGCGCATATCGCAGCGGGCGCGGGCCTGCTGTGCGCCCTCATCATTGCGATCGCCGTGTATGGGATGCCAGCCGACATGGCAGGGCGCGCCGCCGTGCTGGGTGGCCTCACCGGCCTGCTGCCCATCGGCTGGATCGTGCTGAACATCATCTTCCTGCACCAGCTGACCGAGCAGAACGGCAGCTTCAAGATCCTGCAGGATTCGATCGCCGGCATCACGGAAGACCGGCGCATTCAGCTGCTGCTGATCGCCTTTGCCTTTGGTGCCTTTTTTGAAGGCGCTGCTGGCTTTGGCACGCCGGTGGCCGTTACGGCCGCCATTCTGATCGGCCTGGGATTTTCTCCGCTGGCGGCCTCCGGCCTGTCGCTGATCGCCAATACCGCACCGGTTGCCTTTGGCGCCCTGGGCACGCCTGTCATCACACTGGCCAAGGTGCACGGGTATGACGTCATGGAAGTGACCGCCATGGTGGGCCGCCAGTTGCCTTTCTTCTCGGTGCTCGTGCCGTTCTGGCTGATCTGGGCCTTTGCCGGGCGCAAGGCCATGATGGAGATCTGGCCCGCCATCCTGGTGACCGGCCTGTCATTTGCCATTCCGCAATACCTGGTCTCCAACTTCATCGGCCCCGAGCTGGTGGACATCATTGCCGCCATTGTCTCGATGGTCTGCCTCATCGGCTTTCTGCGCGTCTGGCAGCCCAAGAACATCTGGCGCAGCACCTCGCTCAAAGGCCGTGACAATGGCGAAAGCGAGGGCGATGCACCGCGCGCCATCACCCGCCACTCTCGCGCAGACGTGATCCGGGCCTGGACGCCCTGGGCCATCCTGACCGTGTTCGTCTTCATCTGGGGCTTGCCCTCGGTCAAGGCAGCGCTCAATGGCCTGTTCTCACCATCGTTCCCCATGAGCGGCTTGCACAACATGATCGAGAAGGTGCCACCCGTCGTGCCCAATCCGACCAAGGAAGGCGCAGTCTACGTGCTGAACCTGCTGTCGGCTACCGGCACGGGGATCCTGCTGTCAGCCATTGTCGGTGGGCTGGTCATGAAGTACAGCCCGGTGGCGCTCGTCAAGCAGTTCTTCAAGACGATCTGGCTCGTGCGGTTTTCGCTGCTCACCATCGTGCTGATGCTGGCACTGGGAACCCTCACCCGCTACTCGGGCACCGATACGACACTGGGCCTTGCCTTCGCCAATACCGGCGTGCTCTACCCCTTCTTTGGCACCATGATGGGCTGGCTGGGCGTGGCGCTCACTGGGTCTGATACCGCATCGAACGTGTTGTTCGGCGGCATGCAGAAAGTGGCGGCCGAACAGCTGGGCCTGTCGCCCAACCTGATGGGCGCCGCCAACAGCTCAGGCGGTGTGATGGGCAAGATGATCGATGCGCAATCCATCGTCGTGGCTTCAACCGCCACGCGCTGGTTCAACCACGAGGGCGACATCCTGCGCTATGTGTTCTTCCACTCCATTGCACTGGCTTCCCTGGTCGGCATCTTTGTCACCCTGCAGGCCTATGTCTATCCGTTCACACTGATGGTGGTGAAGTAGCCGCAACATACGCTCCCGCACCCATAAGAAAAAGGCCGTCGCATGATGGCCTTTTTGCTACCCGGCGCACGGCGGGTGTGCGCCACAGCTCTCCGATCAATAGCACCTCATCAGTGCCCGCCGATATAGGCAAACTTGAAGAGGAAGAGCGCTGCGATGATCCACACCATCCAGTGCACTTCCTTGACGCGGCCGGTGAAGAGCTTGATGGCCGCATACGAGATGAAGCCGAAAGCCAGGCCATTGGCAATCGAATAGGTGAACGGCATCATCACGGCCGTGACGGCTGCGGGAATCGCCTCGGTCGAGTCATCCCATTCCACTTCCACCAGCTCCCTGAGCATGAGGCACGCCACAAACAGCAGCGCTGGCGCAGTTGCATAGGCAGGCACGGAGCCAGCCAGCGGCGCAATGAACAGGCAGGCGAGAAACAGCACAGCCACCGTCATTGCTGTCAAGCCTGTGCGGCCACCGGCCTGTACGCCCGATGCGCTTTCTACATAGGCGGTGGCGCTGGAAGTGCCGAGCAGAGACCCGGCAAAGATCGCGCCGCTGTCTGCCAGCAGCGAACGGTGGAAACGCTCCATCTTGCCCGGCACCAGCAGGCCCGCGCGCTTGGCAACGCCCATCAGGGTACCAGTCGCATCAAACAGCTCCACCAGAAAGAACACCAGCACCACGTTGAGGAAGCCGCTGGAGAGCGCAGTCTTGATATCCAGCTTCAAGAACGTCGGTTCGATCGACGGAGGCGCCGAAAACACGCCGTTGAACTGGTTGCCGCCAAAGAAGAAAGACGCCACCGTCACGGCCAGAATGCCGATCAGGATGGCACCGGGTACCTTCAGGCGGTCCAGCACGATGATGAGCAAGAAGCCCAGGCCGAACAGGATCACCGATGGCGAATGCAGGTCTCCCAGCGTCACCAGCGTGGCCTTGTCGCCCACCACGACGCCCGCACTCTTGAGAGCGATCAATGCAAGGAACAGACCGATACCGACGGTGATAGCCACCCGTATCGACTGCGGGATGCCCTTGATGATCTGCTCGCGTATCCGGAACACCGTGACCAGCAGGAACAGACAGCCGGAGATGAACACCGCCCCCAGCGCAGCCTGCCATGTGTAACCCATGTGCAGCACCACCACATAGGCAAAGTAGGCGTTCAGGCCCATGCCGGGCGCTATCGCGATCGGGTAGTTGGCGTACAGAGCCATCACGGCCGAGCCCAGCGCGGCAATCAAGCAGGTGGCGACAAACACCGCCCCCTTGGGCATGCCCGCGTCACCCAGGATGGAAGGGTTGACGAACATGATGTACGCCATGGTAAGGAAGGTGGTGAGGCCCGCCAGGACCTCGGTGCGCACGGTGGTGCCGTGCTCCCCCAGTTTGAAATATTTCTCCAGCCAGTTCATCGCTGCGTCTCCGTGTTGTTAATCGTTGGTGTGAAATGCATTTCCCTGATTGCGCAAAGCATGCTGCAAAACCTGCAAAAGGCGGCGAGTATCGCAGCAAGGCCTGCCAGCTGCATGCCCGGCCGCTCAAGCCCCTTGCTGCACGTTTTCTATCGCGTTCAAAACGGCCTCGGCAGTTGCAGGTGCTCGCAGCGGCGGACAGTTGCCGGGTGCGCCGCAGGCGGCCACTGCATCGCGAATCGCAAAGAACACCGAAAACGGCAGCAGCAGCGGTGGCTCGCCCACGGCCTTGCTGCGGTGGATGGTGTCGTGCGGATTGGCACCTTCGAACAGCTGCACGTTCAGCACCGGCGGGCAGTCGTTGGCCGTCGGGATCTTGTAGGTACTGGGCGCATGCGTCATCAGCGCGCCCGTCTTGGGGTGCCAGACCAGCTCTTCCATGGTGAGCCAGCCCATGCCCTGCACAAAGGCCCCTTCCACCTGACCGATATCGACGGCAGGGTTGAGTGACTGACCCACATCGTGCAGCACATCGGCACGCAAGAGCTTGCTCTCACCAGTCAAGGTGTCCACCAGCACTTCACTCACGGCGGCTCCGTAGGCAAAGTAGAAGAAGGGGCGGCCATGCATGGTCTTGCTGTCCCAGGACAGGCCAGGTGTCGCGTAGAAACCGTCCGACCACAGCTGCACCCGCTCCAGGTACGCCTCCTTGATCACGTCTTCAAAAGCCAGGGTCTTGCCATTGACCTGCACCGTGTCGTTGGCAAAGCGCACTGCATCGGCTGCACCGCCGTGGCGCTCGGCCATGCAGGCCGCCAGGCGCTCGCGGATCTGCCGCGCCGCATCCTGCGCGGCCTTGCCGTTCAGGTCGGTCCCTGTCGATGCCGCCGTGGCCGAGGTGTTGGCCACCTTGGTGGTATCCGTCGCGGTGACGCGCACGCGCTCGAAAGCCACGCCCAGCTCATGCGCCACGACCTGGGCCACCTTGGTGTTCAGGCCCTGGCCCATTTCCGTGCCACCGTGGTTCACCAATATCGAGCCATCGTTGTACACATGCACCAAGGCCCCGGCCTGGTTGAAATGCTTGACGTTGAAGGAGATGCCGAACTTGACCGGCGTGAGCGCAATGCCGCGCTTGAGCACCGGGCTTTGCGCGTTGAATGCGGCCGCCGCTGCCCGGCGCGCCCGGTAGTCGCTGCGCGCTTCCAGCTGCGTCACCAACTCGTCGATGATGTTGTCATCCACCACCTGGCCGTAGGGCGTGACGTTGTGCTCGTTCTTGCCGTAGAAGTTGGCGCGGCGTACATCCAGCGGGTCCTTGCCCAGCTGGCGTGCAATGGAGTCCATGATGTTCTCCATCACGATTGCACCCTGCGGCCCGCCAAAACCGCGGAAAGCGGTATTGCTCTGCGTATTGGTCTTGCCCATGAAGCCTTGCATGCGCACATTGGGCAGCCAGTATGCATTGTCGAAGTGGCACAGCGCCCGCGTCATCACCGGCGCCGACAGATCCGCAGAATGCCCTGCGCGCGACACCATGGTCACCTCGGCACCCACGATGCGACCCGCGTCGTCGAAGCCAATGTCGTATTCGTACCAGAAGCAGTGGCGCCGCCCCGTGATCATGAAATCGTCATCCCGGTCCAGACGCAGCTTGATGGGGCGCCCCAGCTTGCGGGCTGCCACCGCCGCAACACAGGCAAACAGCGCCGATTGCGATTCCTTGCCGCCAAAACCTCCACCCATGCGCCTGCATTCCACATGCACATCGTGCGCGTGCACGCCCAGCGCATGCGCGACCAGGTGCTGCATTTCACTCGGGTGCTGGGTGGAGCAGTACACATGCATGGCCTGCCCTTCCTTGGGAATGGCGTAGCTGATCTGGCCTTCCAGATAGAACTGTTCCTGGCCGCCCACTTCCCACTGGCCTTGCAGGCGGTGGGGTGCGTTCTCGATGGCCTGCGTGGTTGCACCTGCCTGCGCCTCTCGCGTCAGCTTCATCGGCGGCACCACATACTGGCCGCGTGCATGGGCCTGCTGCGGAGTCAGCACCGGCTCGGCCGCTTCCACGCTGGCAATCTTCTTGGCCAGCGCCGCTGCCCGTCGCGCGGCCTGTCGCGTGCGTGCAAGCACGGCAAACAGGGGTTGGCCCAGGTAACGGATCTCGCCATCGCACAGGATCGGGTCATCGTGGATGATCGATCCGCAGTCATTGACACCGGGAATGTCAGTCGCCGTCAGCACAGCCACCACATCGGGCATGGTGCGCACGGCATCCAGGTCCAGCCCCAGCAAACGTCCATGGGCTATCGGCGCCAGGCCCAATGCGCAATGCAAGGTGCCTGCCAACTCGGGCATGTCGTCAATGTAGGCGGCCTCGCCTGCCACATGCAGCGCAGCCGATTCGTGGGTGCGACTGATGCCGACGCGACGTCCCTGTTGCAGTGCCTGCGCTTCCGTATCGGTATCGATGCGCAGCGCCTGGTTGTCGCTGTAATGGGCAAAGGCCTCTGCACCCGCCAGCAGCTGTTTGGGAATTGCTTGGTTCATGTCAGGCTCCTTGCTCGCTGGTAGAGCGCACCACATGGGGCATCACCGACCACACGGTGGTATCGGCACTGGCAAGCGGGGCATCGGCCCTCGTCTCCAGCCACAGCCGCTGCAGCAGGTTTTGCGCCACTTTCATACGGTAGGTGTCGCTGGCGCGCATGTCGGTCATCGGTTGAAAATCCTGCGCCAACGCCTGCTGCGCAAGCTTGACGGTTTCTGCCGTCCATGGCTGGCCCAGTACAGCAGCTTCAGCCTTGGCCGCGCGCCTGACAGTGGCTGCCATGCCTCCAAACGCCATGCGCACCGCCTGCACCTTGCCTTGCGCATCCAAGGCCACGGCCAAGCCTGCGCACAGTGCCGAAATATCGCAGTCAAAACGCTTGCTGATCTTGTAGGCTCGCACCTGGAAATTCTGCTGCCGCAGCTGCGCCAATGGCACCACCAGGCCCTGCACGAACTCTCCGGGCTCCATCTGGTTTTTCATGTAATCCAGATAGAAATCAGCCAACAACATCCGCCGCACGCGCTCGGCCTTGCGCAGCACAATCTCGGCATCCAGGGCCATCAGCACCGGGGGTGCGTCGCCAATCGGCGATCCGTTGGCCACATTGCCACCCATGGTTCCTGCATGGCGCACCGGCGGCGATGCAAAACGCAGCCACACATCCTGCAGGCTGGGAAAGCGCTGCGCCAGCGCAGCCCAGGCGTCTTCCAGAGAGGCTCCGGCGCCGATATGGAGCGAACCGTCGCGCTCCTCGATCTGGCGCAGCTCGGCCACGCGGCCAATGGCAATGATGTCGCCCAGCTCGCGGAACTGCTTGGTGATCCACAGGCCTACGTCTGTAGTTCCAGCAATCAGCCGCGCCTGCGGAAGCTGCGCGCGCAGACGAGCCAGACTCTCCAGGCTGGCAGGGGCGTGGAACTGCGCCGTGCCATCGCTGTACTGCCAATCCGCATCGCTGTGCAGAGACTGGAGTGCAGCCACGACAGGCGCCGTATCGAGCTGGCGAGCGGGCAGATCGAACATGCGCTGGCCCGCATCCAGAATCGGCCGGTAGCCGGTGCAGCGGCACAGGTTGCCCGACAGCGCATCGGCCAGTTGCTGCCGGGTGGGAGCAGGGCTGTGTTGCGCCTGCTGCTGTTCGTAGACAGACCACAGAGACATCACAAAACCCGGAGTACAGAACCCGCACTGGGAGCCGTGGCACTCCACCATGGCCTGCTGCACGGGATGCAGATCGGCGCAGCCCGCATCAGCCTGCGTCGGCTTGCAGACGGTTTTCATGTCTTCCACGGTGAACAGCGCCTTGCCATGCAGATTGGGCAGCAGCTGGATGCAGGCGTTCACGGTCTGCAGCTTCAGGCCCTGCACTGCCTGCGGATCGCCGGCTTCGGCAAGTTCAGCCACCAGCACGGTGCAGGCGCCGCAATCGCCTTCATTGCAGCCCTCCTTGGTGCCATGGCAATGGGCATCTTCGCGCAGCCAGTCCAGTACGGAGCGGGTAGGCGCCGTGCCATCGACTTGCGTGATGCGGCCCTGGTGATAAAAACGGATAGGTTGGGGTACGGTCGGCTGGCTCATGGTGGGTATTGCCATGCCCGGCTGGGCACACGGCTTCAAATTTCCTATCAGCGTAGTGTGCCGCGCCGCCCAGCGCATAACAACCCGGCGATAAGCGCTATTGCCCAGCCCATATAGTTTTGGGTTAACCCGTACAAATTGAGGCATTTCCCGCCATGACAGTGGTCGTCCGTACAGGGTTTACCAGAGTGCGCGTCACCAAACAGGTATATTGCGCAGCATGAACTTTCGCCGCACCTCCCTTGCCTTGCCCCAGCTTGCCTTGCTTGCCAGCCTGGGTTTCTCAGCCCCGGCCGCACTGGCACAAGCCAGCCCGCCGCAAGAGCCACCCCAGCTCAGCAGCGCGGAGTTTCAGTCCTGCCTGTCGGAGCTGCGTGCCAGCAAGGCCTTCGCCGCCATCACCCCGGCCACGTTCACGCAGTACACCGAGCACCTGCAGCCCGATGCCACGGTGCTGCCGCTTCTGAATCGCCAGCCCGAGTTCAGCATGCCGGTGTGGGACTACCTGGCGGTGCTGGTCGACGACCAGCGTGTGGCCGATGGCCGCGCCGCCTACTCCAAGTGGCAGGACACGCTCGCCAAGATTGAACAGAGCACCGGCGTCTCCCCTCAGATCGTGGTGGGCGTGTGGGGCGTTGAGAGCAATTTCGGCCAGAACCTGGGCGGCCGTTCGCTGGTGCAGTCGCTCGGTACCCTGTCCTGTTTTGGCCGTCGCCAGGCCTACTTCCGCGGCGAATTCGCCAGCGCGCTGCGCATTCTGCAGGAAGGCCACATCGCAGAATCCAAGCTGGTCGGGTCATGGGCAGGCGCATTTGGCCAAACCCAGTTCATGCCATCCACGTTCTTTCGCAGCGCGGTCGATTTTGACGGTGACGGCCGCCGCGACATCGTGGACAGCGTGCCCGATGCGCTGGCCTCCACGGCCACGTTCCTGAAGAATGCCGGCTACCGCCCAGGGCAACCCTGGGGGTTTGAGGTGAAGCTGCCCGCCAACTTTGACGCCAGCGATGCAGGGCGCAAGAACAAAAAGCCCATTGCTACCTGGCGCGCTGCAGGAGTGACACTGGTGAACGGCCAGCCACTTCCCGACAGCCTGCCCACTGCCGGGTTGATGATTCCTGCTGCCGGTGGCCCGGCCTTTTTGGTGGGGCGAAACTTTGATGCGCTCTACAGCTACAACGCATCGGAAAACTACGCGCTGGCCATTGCCCAGCTGTCGAACCTGGTGGCCAGCCCCGCTGAAAGCCGCACCGGCTTTGTCGCAGCCTGGCCCACGGATGACCCTGGCCTGTCACGCGCACAGAACAAGGAACTGCAGCAGGCGTTACTCGCTCGCGGCTACGATATCGGCAGCGCTGATGGCATGATCGGTGCCAAGACGCGCGAAGCCATCAAGGCCGAGCAAACCCGCCTGGGACAGAAGGCCGACGGCCGCGCCGGCCAGAAGCTCCTGCGCGCCATCTCTGCCAGCAACTGAAACAGGGTCATGCTGTGGCAGCAGCATGCCGTATATACGGTCCCCAAACGGGCAAGCTGCCAAAGCCGCTTTTCATACAAGTTCAGCGCTTGGACTGTTTCACACCCGCGCCCCGCACTTCGAGCCGGATGCTGTCCAGGACCTCTCCCTTGGCATTGACCAATTCCACCTGATGGCGCCCGGGCCACGGCAACCAGGCCCAGCGCGCACCGCGGGCCACTTCTTTGCCATCCATGCGCCAACGTGCCGATGCGCTGTCTGCCACGAACTGCAGACGCTGGCGGTCCGGCGGGATGTCCGGATCGACCGCTACGATGGTGCCGTTCGCTGGCGCCACGATGCGTGCGAGGGTCGGCGCCTGCGCATCGCCCGGTTGGCGGCTCGCGGGCAACTCGTCCAGGCCGCTCGCCTGGCCATCGAGTGCAAATCGCTTTTGTGCGGTGCCAGCCAGAAACCACTCCTGGCGCCGCGCTTCCAACGCAAAACCTGCACCAGATTGCTCTTCAGGGGCCGGACCAAAATCCACCCATTGGACCGCCACGCCCGCAGGTGCCTGCGGCGCGCGGCTGGGCCGGTCGCGGTGCAGAAAACCCATCATCGCCGCCCACATGGGCGCCGCACCGCTGGTGCCGCTTACCGAATGCATGGCCGCACCGCTGGCATTGCCCACCCACACGCCCACGGTGTAGCGATCAGACCAGCCAATGGCCCAGTTGTCGCGCATGTCCTTGCTGGTACCGGTCTTGACCGCCGTCCAGCTACGCGTTCCCAGCACGCTGCTGGTGCCAAACGTACGCACGCGGGCGTTGTTGTCGGCCAGCATGTCGCCCACGATGAAGGCCGCGCCCGGATCCATCACCTGTTGGTACTGCGGCTTGGTGGCAACGGCTGTGATGGATGGGGCGACCGCGCTATAGCGCCCGCCATTGGCCAAAGCACGGTAGGCATTGGTCAATTGCAGCAGCGGAATTTCCGGGCTACCCAGCGCCAGGCTATAGCCAAAATAGCTGCCCGATTCACGCATGGGCATGCCCAGGTGGTTCAATTGGTCAAAGAAATCATCGACCCCTACCATCACCAAGGTGCGCACAGCCGGCACATTGAGGGACGCGCCCAACGCCGTTCGCACTGATACCCAGCCTTTGAAGCTGCGGTCGTAGTTTTGCGGAATGTAGAGGCCGCTGGCGGTAGGAATGCGCGCCGGCGAATCCTCGATGAGCGAGGCTGCCGTGAGCTTGTGCTCCGCAATGGCCTGGCCATACAAAAACGGCTTGAGCGTGGAGCCCGGCTGTCGGGGGGCCAGAACAGCATCCACCTCGTCAGCCTGGCTCAGCGCGCCCGATGACCCGACCCAGGCCAGCACCTGGCCCGTGGCGTTGTCCAGCACCAAGATCGCGCCATCCTGCACATTGCTCGTGCGCAACTCCTGCAGATGCTGGTTCAGCGTATCGACAGCAAAACGCTGCAGCGGCGCACTGACCGTGGTTCGCAGGCTGGCTACACCTTGTAGGCGCGATGCAGCCACTTTGGTGTCGCGCTGCTCACGCAGCGCAATGCGGCTGAAGTGAGGCGCGATGCCGTTGCTTGCTTCAAAGGCCCGCTTCTTGAGCGCCACCTCGGTGAAGAACACCACGGCGTCACAATCCACAGAGCCAACACCAACACCGACGCCCGCGCGCATGTCTTTGAGAACGCCGCAGGCCCGCTGCCCTACCTGCACGGGGCGTGCGTTTGGTGCGCGCACCAGCGCGGCGGCCACTGCGGCTTCACGGTCATCCAGCCCATGTGGCGCCTTGTCGAACAAGGTGCGCGAGAGCGCGTCGATGCCCACCATCTCGCCGCGAAACGGCACCAGGTTGAGGTAGGCCTCCAGAATCTGGGTTTTGCTCCAGCGCCTATCCAGCACCTGGGCCGCCACGGTCTGTCCCGCCTTCTGCACCACACTGCGCCCCCCGCTACTGCGGCGCCAGTCGCCATCCAGCAAACCGGCCAGTTGCATGGTGATGGTGCTGGCACCGCGCGTGCGCTGGTTCCACAGGTTGCCCCAGGCTGCAGCCGTTACCGCCGCCCAGTCCACCCCACTGTGTTCAAAGAAGCGCCGGTCTTCGCTCAAGACCATGGCAGTGCGCAATGCGGCGGAAACCTCCGTCAGCGGCACCCAGTCGCCCCGCCGCACCGAGGCATCCGTGCGCACGCGCTGCAGCAGTTCACCCTCGCGCGACAGCACGCGGGTTTCCGACGATTTGAAATCCTGCTGAACTTCGGCAAAGCTGGGCACCGCATATGCCAGCGGTGCGTGCGCCAGCCATACCATGGCCAGCGCACGCAAGGGGTTGGTCCATCGCTGCATCACTTGCCCGCTGGCACCACCGTCATTTTGGCGTTGGGCACCATGCCAAACATCTCGGGCGCGTACAAGGCTTCGATGCGGGTGGCAGGCATGGCGAACTCGCCCGTGTTGTTGACGCGGAAGCTGTACTGCAAGCTGAGCTTGCCCTGCGGCAGGTACCCATAGTAGGCGCGGTATGCCTCGAACGAACGCTCCTCAAAGGCCTTCCAGCCCCAGCCGGTGGATTTCTCGCCATCGGTTGCCAGCGCCGAATCGCGGCCGAGGCCACTGCCCAGAATGGTGGCGCCGCCAGGCACTGGGTCGGTGATCGCAACCCAGGTCATGTTGGCGCTGGCATTGACCTCCAGCGTCACCCGCAGCACATCGCCACGCGTGTACTGGCCTGCCGGCAGGCTCTTGTTGGCCTGTTCCACTGTTGTGATGGTCTTGCTGATGGTGTAGCCAGCGGACAGTTGCGACTTGAGCGGTATCGCTGCCTGCGACTGCACCGTCAGCCACGGCTTGCCCGTGCCCTTTTGCTGCACCTTCAGGCTTTGCTGGCCATTGGCCCAGGGCAGATCCATCGTGTTATTCAACCATGGCGAGATCTGCTCCGTCGGACCCACGGCACGCTTGCCGCCCTGTGCCAGCAGCTCGATCGCATCCGGCGCCTTGGTGATGCGGCTCCAGTCCACCGACGCACTCTTGCCTCCCATGCTGGCTTCGGTCGTACCCGTCACCGGTTCAGACTCATACATGCGCGAGAAGCGCTCCAGCGCCATCGCGCCCCACAGGTTCGCAGTGGTAGTGCTCCAGGCACCGCTCTTCTGGCGACCGATGAAGCTGCTGGCCAGGCGAGGCAGATCATCCTTCCAGGCAGGATCACCCATGATGACGAGCATGAAGCGCGCCAATGTGGTGTCGCCGTTTTGCATCAGCCACCACCAGTAGTCGTTGTTCTCGTTGGCGAACAACACCTTGGTGCCCTGGTAGCTCAGGCGCGCACGCAGAATCTGGTTGGCCTCTTCCATCAGCTTGGTGCGGTTGGGCGCATCCTTCATATTCTGCAGAATCGACAGCCAGTCCACCACAGCCTGCGTGGGCCAGTCGTTGGGGGCGATGTTGATGCTGGTGAGCATGCGCGGCTGCGCCTTGCCGTGCAGGGCAAGTGCACTGATGGCGGCAATCTTGCGCACATCCAGGTCCGCGCGCGGGCTCCAGAACTTTCGCTCGATCTTGCCGTCAACAAACTTGCCCAGCGCCGCAGCCATGCGGTCCAGCGAAGCGACCGGCAGCGCAAACTGTGGATCGATCTTCTTCATCTCAAACGAGGCCTGCAGCAGGTATGCAGTCAGGGTATCGCTGCCGGTATTGCTGCTGCCGGGTTGCGGCGGGAAGTAGTTGGCCAGGCCATCACCATCCAGGTAGGTGGGCAGGCGGTCCATGGTGTCCTTCCACATCGCTGCATCGCGCAGGCCGATGGCCTTGCTCGATTTCTGCTCCAGGCATGCATAGGGGTAGTTCACCCACCAGTCCCGCACGCCAGGCAAGCCTTCGGCCAGGCGCGGCACCATCGACAGCTTGAGGCCACCGCGCCCGGGTAGCGCGTCAGCCGGCGCACTCACCGGCATGTCCACAACACCATCGACCTGCACCAGGGTCGCTTGCAGGGTGGTGACGGCCACTGCAGGCACCACGCGCTGGCTGACCTTGAGCGCATCAGCCGCGTCGCCATTCTTGTCCTTGGCTGCAATTTCCCACAGCAACTCGCCCTGGCGGCTTTGCGACATATCGGCAGGAGCCGTCACCGTCCACGACACCAGCTTGGCATCTCCTGCGGGGATTTCCACGGTCTGTGGCTCCAGTTGCAGCAAGGTTGCCTTGGGCGTGACGACAACCTGCATCGGCTTGGAGGTTGTGTTGCGCAGGGTAACCTGCGCGTCGTATTTGTCACCATCGCGCACCAGCGGCGGCAGGCCGCTGATGATCTGCAGTTCCTGCGAGGTGCGGATCTGCGTGCTTCCGGTACCGAACAACTCCAACCCGCTGTCGGCCACCGCAACGATCTTGAAGCTGGTGAGTGCATCATTCAGCGGCACATCGACCTCGGCCCGGCCATTGGCGTCCAGAATCACGTCGGGCTTCCACAGCAGCAAGGTGTCGAGCAGTTCGCGGGTCTGGCCGCTGCCGCCGCCGCCACCTGCCGCCACGGCCTTGCGGCCATAGTGGCGCCTGCCGATGATTTCCATCTGCGCCGTCGAAGTCTCCACGCCCCAGGCGCGCTTCTGGTACATGGCGTCGAGCAGCGCCCAGCTGTCATTGCGCTTGAGTTCCAGCAGGGCCTGATCCACCGCCGCCACAGCCACGCTCGCACCAGCCGCTGGCTTGCCATTGGGCAGCTTGGCTTCGATCGTCACCTTGGCAGTATTGCGGATGCGGTAGTTTTCCTTGTCGCTCTTGACCGTGACGGCCAACTGGCGATCGGCAATGCCCACACGGATTTCGGCCGCACCCAAGCGGTACGCAGGCTTGGACAGATCCACCAGCGCCGTCGGCGCCACGTATTCCTTGCCTTCGTACCAGAAGGCCGTCCACCATTCACGCGGCGATTTGAAGCCCCAGGTAAAGAAGCTGTACCAAGGCACATCGCGCAGGCGGCCACGCAAGGCCATCACGCTCACGTACACATTGGGGCCCCAGCCTTCCTGCACCTTCAGGTGAACGGTAGGGTCGTCACCGCGCAAGGTCATCACCTGGCTCTGGATGATGCCTTCGCGCTCCACCGTCACCAGCGCCGTTGCCTCACGGAAGGGCATGCGTACCTGGAAACGGGCGGTATCGCCCACCTTGTACGCTTTCTTTTCAGGCAGCAGATCCATGCGGTCGTTGTCATCGCCGCCAAACCACAGCTCGCCTTGCTTGGTCACCCAGACGGAGGTCGCCGCCTGCGATATGCGGCCCTTGTCGTCCTGCGCTTCTGCAATCAGCTCGACCTCGCCGTTGTCCTTGAGCTGGGTGCTGCAGTCGAGCATGCCTTTGGCGTCGCTCTTGCCGCTGCATACGGTGCCCAGGTCCTGAAAGCTCTCATGGTTTTCGTAGCTGTAGAAGCCCCCCACCATGCGCTTGCGGGTGGAGGTGACGATGCGCGCCACAGCCTTGACCTGCAGCTTGACACCCGAGACCGGTTTGCCCGAAGGTGTCAGTGTCAGCGCCTGGAAGGAGAGCTTCTTGTCCGTCGATGCCCAGTTCTCGGCCTTGATGCCTGCCACCACGGCAGCGGGCCAGATCACGCTGCTGTGGCTCAGGGTCTGTACCTCGCCATTGGGGTCTGAAAAGCTGGCTTCCAGCAGCAGATCCTGCGGTGCTTTCGATGTTGGAATCTTATCGATGACTGCCGTACCCGTGCCGTTCGCATCCAGAGTCAGCGGCAGCTTGTCGGCGATCACCCGGCGATCACTGCTGTAGTCCTCGCTGTCAGCGCCGGGCAGCCTGCCGCTGAGATGAGGACGGCCAAACGAGAAGCTGTCGTAATCCTCAAATCCCGTATAGTGCAAGCCCACTGCAGCCGATACCGTAACGGCCTGACGCGCTGCTGCGCCGCCCGACAGGTACGCCAGTTGCACCTGCGCACCCAGTTTGTCCGGTTGCACGACAGGGGCTGCCACGTTGGGCGTCACACTGCCCTTGAGCACAGGAAGACGGAACTCTTCGACACGGAACGAGCCCGTGCCGAGCTCTTGCGAACCCCATTTGCCCTTTCCACCCTTGAGGCTGATGTTGTAGGTTCCCAGCTTGGCCGATTTGGGAATCTTGAACTCCGAGCTGGCAGACAGGCCACTGCCCGGACGGCTCCATTGCAGCGGCAGCTCAAACTCATCGTTGCTGCCCTGGTGCGTGATCACCACGGTGCCAGGCAGTTGCTCCTTGTCCACCAGACCCAGACCATTCAAGGTCTGGGTACGGATGATGTGCTTCATCGACACGGTCTCGCCCGCGCGCAGCAGGCTGCGGTCGAGGATGGTGTGGGCCACGACATCCTTGAGCGGGCTGGTGTCGGTTTCCAGGTTGTAGCGCCAGCTCTCGATGCCACGCTGCCAGTCGGTCCAGACAAAGGCCATGTCGGGGTTGCCATCGACCGTGGCACGCGCACTCACAAAATAGGCGGAACTGGTGTCGTCCTGCGGCCCCAGGCATTGAACCGAGCGCTGGGTCTGCAGCTTCTCAAAGCGCGCAATGCCATCCTTGTCGGTGGTGGCCATCTCCAGCGTCTTGCCATCGCAGCTGGATACGCGCACCTGTGCGCCCGGCACGGGCTTGCCTTTGTCCAGGCTCGTGACCCAGGCCATCGAGTTCTCCCGACCCAGCTTGAAATGCACACCCAGATTGGTGACCAGGGCCGAGGTGCGCACATACATCACGCGTCTGGCGGCTTCGTAGCCTGTATTCAGCAGCGCATCGCCCAGCATCGGCGAGGCGATCTCGACCACATGGAAACCCGTGGGCAGCGGAATGCCCACCACCTCAAATGGCCGGGGATCCTTGCTGTCGGACTTGGGCAGCGCCAGCTTCTTGCTGCCGCCCTGCCCCTCCAGCAACGAGAGCATGCGAGCCTCCACATCGTCCTTGCTGCCATCTGGCAGGGGCTTGGGCAGTGGCGTTTTCGAATCCTTGGCAGCGTCGGTGCGGCGGACCGATTTCCAGCCGTCGTAATACTGCACCTTGTAGTACCAGCGGATGATGTCCACATCGCTTTGCAACTGCAAGGTACTGACCGTGCCCTTGTCTTCAATGGCAACATTGCTGAGGTTGAGATCCTGCTCCACATTGCGCAAGGTCACCGGCAGGATGGCCGGTCCCTTGTCGCCCTCGGCAAAGCGCTCCACCACGCCAAAAGGTGCGGCAGCGAACTTGGCGAGCGGCGGCATCAACCCGATCTGCACCTTCAGGGGAAAGAGATTGGCGTTGCTCAGCTTGCGGTCGTGCACATCCTTGAAGCCCGAGGGCAGCACGATGCGCAACTGGTCTTTCTCGGCAAACGGGGGCGCAAAATCGACGCGAGAGACTTCGGTGTCGTCGTCGCCGTCTTCCACATCGGGCTTGAGCGGGCCCTTGGAGGTCTCCAGCCGGATGTCCCTGGCCAGCTTGCGGCTGATTGGTGCGCTGAACATCATCGCCAGCGGACGAATCGGCAGGCAGCCCGATTGCGCATTGGCGCGTTCGCAGGTGAATTCCGCAGTGAATGGCGGCCGCACGCGATAGTTGAAGCGGCGTTCACGCTTTTGCAAGACCCCATTGTGCGTACTGACGCCAGGGCCGATCACCAGGCTCATTTCCGCGCCGTCGGGAAGTGCACGCTGGCATTGCAGCGCCACAAAACGCTGCGGGTACCGCGCCAGTTCGTGCTTGCCAAACTCATGCACCATGAAGGCCTGCGACTGCGCAGCGCTGAGCAATTTGACAGGGATGCGCTCACCAATGCCCTTGACGGCGCACCAGCTGCTGCTCTCGACCGTCTTGTCGATCACGTCGGCATTGAACTGCAGGCCAAAATACTGCTGCGTATCCAGATCCTGGTAGCTGCTCGGTGCGTTGCGCACCACCGACGGCCCGCCGGTGCCAAAACGGTACTGTGCTGCACCCTTGACCGGCTCGCCGGCTGCGTCCTTGAGACCCGCGACCTTGTCCACCGTGCAGTTCACACCAGGCGGAAGATCATCGGCCAGATCCAGCACCCATTCCTTGGGTCCTGTCCAGCGGCCAGTGGCCTGGCTGATTACCTGTTTGTTGTCGCAATCGATCTTGACCGGAGCGGTCGCGCGCAGGTCGCCCATGGGCACCACAGGCGCATCGAATTTGACGACGACCTGGCGCACCCGCGCCACCTCACCCTGTGGCGATACCGCCGTGATCGTGGTGGCATGCGCGCCTGCCGCCAGCGCCGCCCATCCCAGGCCAGCCAGCCAGTGTTGTATTCGTTGATTCACAAAGCTCTCCCCTTGGATGGCGAGAGCGTACCAAAATTCCCCCTGGCAACGGGCCTCTTTTCAGGGGGAGCGCTGAACACGATCAATGCGTTGCATTTAGCAACATATATGGCAACATTGCCATCAACAACAAAAAGCCCTGCTATTACATAACAGCAGGGCGCATTCAGCTATCAAAAAATGAGTGCTACTGCGGCTTGAACCCGCTGTCGTGGATGATGCGCTGCCACACCCCGGTATAGGCCTTCTCACGCGCCAGCAATTGCTCGGGCGTCATGTAGCCCACGGACAGGCCCATGGCCACCAACTGCGCATGCACATCGTGCGCGGCCACAGCCTTGGCCACGGCCTGCGAGACTTCGTTCACCATTTCCGCCGGAGTTCCAGCAGGGGCGTACATGCCGTAGTAAGGCATGTCTTCCAGGCCATTGAGGCCCAGCTCGCCAAAGGTGGGCACATCGGGCAGCAGTGCCTGGCGCTTGCCGCCCAGCACGGCCAGCACGCGAATCTTGCCCGCCTTCTGGCTTTCGATGAAATCCTGCACCGAGCCGATGCCAGCCGGAATCTGGTTACCCATCATGTCAGCCAGCATGGGCGCGCTACCACGGTATGGTGCCGATACCAGATCGGTCTGAAAGCGCTTGTTGATGACCTGCACCAGAAACTCAGGCGTGGATGCAGGCGCGGGAATGCCCACGGCGCTTTTTCCGCCCTGCTTCCTGACCCATTGCAGGTACTCGTCAAACGACTTGACGCCCAGACCCGAGGGTACGGCCAATGCATTCACAAAACTGGCAAAGCCCGCCACAGGCACAAAATCCGCATGCGGATCAAAGCCCGGGTTCCTGACGACCTGGGGCAGGATGGAGATCGTGTGGTCGTGCGTGACAAAGAAGGTGGAGCCGTCTGCAGGCGACGCCTTGAGCAGCTGCGCCGCAATCTGACCACCTGCACCGGGCTTGTTCTCCACCACCACCGAAGTGCCCAGGCTGTCCTTCATCTTCTCGGCCAGCAGGCGGGCAATGGCATCGGTTCCGCCACCGGGCGGAAAACCCACCAGCAGACGCACCGGTTTGCCCTTGTTGTAGGCAGCAGCCCAGCCAGGCTGGGCGGACAGGCCTGCGGCGGCTGCGCCTGCAGCCAGCAAGCGCGCAGAGAAGTGGCGGCGATTCAGTGTCATACAGGCTTTCGGGCTTTCAGGCTTTGCAGGTGCAAGCGGAAGTGGCAGTGGGTTCGGGCGCGGTCAACCCAGGCGTGCCTGGTGCTTGGCCAGTTGGGCTCGCACCTGCACAGGCGCGGTACCACCCAGCGTGTTGCGTGCATTCAGCGAACCTTCCAGGCTCAGAGCGTCGAACACATCGGCCTCGATATTGGGATTGAAGGCCTGCAGCTCGGCCAGCGGCAGTTCGGTCAGATCTACGCCCTTTTGCGTGGCCAGCTTGACGGCATGGGCCACGGTTTCGTGTGCGTCGCGGAAAGGCAGGCCCTTCTTGACCAGGTAGTCGGCCAGGTCGGTGGCCGTGGCGTAACCCTTGAGTGCCGCAGCGCGCATGTTGCCTGCATTGACCGTGATGCCACCGTCCTTGGCGCCCGTGACCGGGTTCACCTGGCCGCCGATCATCTCTGCGAAGATGCGCAGCGTGTCCTTCAAGGTGTCCACGGTGTCGAACAGCGGCTCCTTGTCTTCCTGGTTGTCCTTGTTGTAGGCCAGGGGCTGGCCCTTCATCAGGGTGATCAGGCCCATCAGGTGGCCGACCACGCGGCCAGTCTTGCCGCGTGCGAGCTCAGGCACGTCGGGGTTCTTCTTCTGGGGCATGATCGACGAGCCGGTGGTAAAGCGGTCAGCAATGCGGATGAAACCGAAGTTCTGGCTCATCCAGATGATCAGCTCCTCGGACAGGCGCGAGATATGTACCATGCACAGGCTGGCGGCAGCGGTGAATTCGATAGCAAAGTCTCGGTCGCTCACGCCGTCCAGGCTATTCTGGCTCACGCCTTCCATGCCCAGGGTGCGGGCCACGCGCTCGCGGTCCAGCGGGTAGGTGGTACCCGCAAGGGCGGCGCTGCCCAGCGGCAGCACGTTCACGCGCTTGCGCACGTCCAGCATGCGTTCTGCATCACGCTTGAACATTTCCACATAGGCGAGCAGATGGTGGGCAAAGCTCACGGGCTGGGCCACCTGCAGGTGGGTGAAGCCGGGCAGGATCACATCGACATTCTTTCCCGCCACTTCGACCAGCGAACGCTGCAGCTCCATAAGCAGGCCTTCGATCAGATCGATCTCGCCACGCAGCCACAGGCGCACGTCGGTGGCCACCTGGTCGTTGCGGCTGCGGCCGGTGTGCAGCCGCTTGCCAGCATCGCCCACCAGTTGGGTCAGGCGCGCCTCGATGTTCAGGTGCACATCTTCCAGGTCCAGCTTCCAGTCGAAGCTGCCCGCCTCGATCTCGGCGGTGATCTGGGCCATGCCTTTTTGAATGGCTGCAAAATCCTCGGCAGCAATGATCTTTTGGGCCGAGAGCATTTCGGCGTGCGCCAGACTGCCCTGAATGTCGGCCTGCCACATGCGCTTGTCGAAGAACACGCTGGAGGTATAGCGTTTGACCAGATCGCTCATAGGTTCGGAGAACAGGGCCGACCAGGCTTCTGCCTTGGTGTCGAGCTGGTTGTGCGAAGAAGACGAAGCTTGTGGTGTGGACATGGAGTTCGCGATATTCCGGTTAAGCTGCCAGCTGCGCCGCTCTGCGGCACAGACCCAACACGACCCACGCCTACGGGAGAGAAGCGCCTTGCGCATACCCGTTCGCGTCGGTCCTGCCAAAAAACACTGCGCCCGACAGGCAAAAAGCCCGGGGAGCAAAACCTTTTGATTCTATAGAGTCTGCCAGGCCATGCCACCATCATCAACTACTACCGCTGCACGTGATGTCATCGTTGGCACGGCCTATGTATTTGATGCGTGCACGGCCAGCGTGATCGGGCGCACCGTACTGCTGGTCGAAGCGCTTGCCGCCATCGCCGTGGGCTTTATGTCGGCTGGCGTGAGCGAATGGTTCTTCCAGTTGGCGCTGGTCACGGCGGTGATTCTGCCCGCCTGCCTGCTGTGGCTGCTGGTGGCCTGCCAGCAGAAAAAACTGTTGCAGCGCTGCAGCATCCGCGTGCAATACCTGGCAGGTGCCACATGGGGGGCGGTTTGCGGGCTGGCTGCGGCCCTCCTCTACCAGTGGGCGACGATGGCGCCACGCATGCCATGGCTGGCCAGTGCCGCAGCCGGGGGGTTTGTTGCCGCCATGGTGGTGGTGGGCCTGCAATGGCGTGCCCAGGGCCGCACACCGGCGGCAACCACGGCGCGGCTGGCCGAGTTGCAGGCGCGCATCCGCCCGCATTTCCTCTTCAATGCGCTCAACAGCGCCATTTCACTGGTGCAAGACCATCCGCACAAGGCCGAAGCCATGCTGGAAGACCTGAGCGACCTCTTCCGCCACGCCCTCACCGAGCAGCGCGAGGCCTCGACGCTGGCCGAGGAAGTTCAGCTCGCGCAGCGCTATCTCTCGATCGAGCAGGTGCGCTTTGGCGACCGCATGGAGGTGCAATGGAATCTGGATTCGCGCACCGATACGGCCACCGTGCCGCCCCTGTTTCTGCAGCCGCTGGTAGAAAACGCCGTCAAACATGGTATCGAGCCCAGCCATGGCAACGGCCGCATCCGCATTGCCACACGCCGGCGCGGCAGCCGGGTGCATGTACAGATCATCAACACCATGCCGCGCCCGTTTGCGGCACCCCAGCCCGAGCGCCGCCCAGGCACCGGAACGGCCATTGCCAATGTGAAAAAACGCCTGCGCCTGTTGTATGACCTGGAGTGTGACTTTCAAGCCACGATCAAGGATGGCACCTATACAGTGCACATCAGTTTTCCTGCTTAAACAAGTTATGAGCGGCGTCAAACAATCGCCTATCGGCATTGGCAGTGTCTTTCAGTCCGCATAGCATGTCGCCCATGCGAATTCTGATTGTTGATGACGAAGCCCTGGCCCGCAGCCGGATGCGGCGCCTGCTGATAGAGCGTTGCCCTGCCCCGTCTGCCATCCTCGAAGCCGCCAACGCCGCTGAAGCGTTGCGCGCCATCGACAGCGCTGCCAGCATGGGCGCACCGTTTGACGTGGCCTTACTCGACATCCACATGCCTGGTCAGAGCGGGATGGAACTCGCACAGGTACTTCAGTCTTGGCCCCACGCGCCTGCCATCGTATTTGTTACCGCACACACCGAGCATGCGCTGTCGGCATTTGAAGTCAGTGCCATCGACTACCTCACCAAACCCGTACGCCGCGAACGGCTGGATGCAGCGCTACGAAAAGTAGAGCTATTAGCGCAAGCCAGATCTGTCAAAATTGCTAAAAATATCAAGGACAGCAGCGAATCCGCCGCAGACGCTGATGAAACACTGCTGATCACCAACCGTGGCAACACCGAGCGCGTGCGCCTGGCGGAGGTGGTGTATTTCAAATCCGAGTTCAAGTACGTGACCGTGCGTACCTCGGCCCATGAATACCTCTGGTCAGGCAGCCTCAATGAGCTGGAAGAGCGCTACGCCGACCGCTACCTGCGCGTGCACCGCAATGCATTGGTGGTGCCCGATGCCATCCGCAGTCTGGAAAAGGCCAGCGATCCCGACGATGTCGACGGCTGGCAATTGCGCCTCTTTGGCATTGAGGATGTGCTGCGCGTATCGCGCCGTCAACTGCCGCTGGTGCGCGCCCTGCTGGCCAGAAGCCGCTAGCCCTGCGGGCACGGTGGGATAGCCCCGTCGCGGCAGGGCACGCGCAGCTGGGCGACAATACCGGCGATCATCCTCCTTGCATACGCATCGCTGGTGCGCATGTTCGCGGTGTTTCACTGCTATATGTGCATAGGGCTTGCCGGCAACGGCATCCCTGAGACGCATGGGTGTGGATGTCGCTTTTCAGGGCTGGGGCAGACAGCAGTGCGCAAAGTGCACCCTGGGCACTCCACTGGGGCCATGCCCCGGGGAGGCTTGACCCGTGCCAGCCATCCCTTCATTCGTGCCATGCAATCCACTCCCTCAGACGGCAACCGGGCTTCACCCACTTCCACTGCAGCACCCGGCCCGCTGCACCTTTCGCCAGCCACCAATATTCCGCGCGGGGTGGCCTACGCCGCCGTTGCCGGGGCCTGCTGGGGCTCGATGCTGCTGGTGCCCGCGCTGCTGCCGGACTTCAACCCTCTGGCCATCACCAGCGCACGCTTCATGCTGTACGGACTGATGTCGGTCTTCATTCTTGCACCGCTGGTACGCAGGCTGCGGCCACGGGTCACGCGAGCCGATATGGGTGCACTGATGTACCTGGGCCTGACCGGCAGCATTCTGTATCTGGTGCTGATGGCCACCGGCGTGCAGTGGGCAGGCATGGCCATCACCACCCTCATCATCGGCATGGTGCCGCTGGCCATGCCCATCATGAACCGCAAGCAGGCGGGCGCCCTGCCCCTGCGTCGCCTGCTGGGGCCCATGCTGACCGTGTGCGCCGGCATTGTGCTGATCAATGCCCATGAGTTGCTGGCCGCAGACGAGGCCGCACGCCCGGTCTGGCGCGTGCTCGGCGGTGTGGCAGCGGCGTTTGCCGCACTCGTCATCTGGTCTCACTACGCCATTCGCAATGCGCATTACCTGCAATCGGGCCGCTTCACGGCACTGGAATGGTCGTCGATGAGCGGCGTGGCCGTCGGTATCTGGAGCGTGCTGCTGTGGCCCCTGGCGCTGTGGTGGCAGGCCCGCAGCGGTCAGCAGCTGGATGCCGGGCGCTGGCAGATGTTCTGGCTGGTGAACCTGGCGGTCTCCATCCTCGCATCGCTGTTTGGCAACTGGATGTGGAACGCTGCCACGCGATTGCTGCCTATTTCGCTGTCAGGCCAGATGATCGTGTTCGAAACCCTGTTTGCGCTCTCCTACAGCTTCATCTACCTGCAACGCGGCCCCAACTGGCAGGAGCTGACCGCCGCGGCGCTGATGATCGGCGGCGTGTGCTGGGCCGTGCAGCGCCACCAGCCGGAGAATCATTGAATTTCTGGCATCTATCGCTTGATGGATAAGCGCCATAAGCTATCAAAATGAAAGCAAAGGCCTGCTGCATTACGCAGCAGGCCTTTTTGATTCAACGCTCGCCACAGCGCGAAAGCTCCTTCAGTGTGCGTGCCCTTCATGTCCATCGTGCGCCTCGTGGCCGCCATGGCCCTCATGCTGCTCGGTATGGTCGTGGCCGGCATGACCGTGCGAGCCATGGGCCCAGGTGCTCACGGCGCTGACCACCACCATCCCCACCGCCAGCCAGGCGACCTGCTGCACGGTTTGACGAGCGGTCAACTGCCGCTGCAACTGCGGGATCAGATCTGCCAGCGCCACATAGATGAAGCTGCTCGAAGCGATGGCCAGAAAGTACGGCAGAAAGCCATCCAGCGAGCTGACCAGAAAATAGCCCACCACACCGCCCAATGCCGTCACCGCCCCCGCCAGCGACAGCTTGAGCAAGGCCACTCCGCGCTGGCTGCGGTTGTCATTGCCGGCCAATACCACCAGATCACCCATATGGTGCGGCACCTCATGCGCCAGCACCGAGATGGCGGCAACGATGCCCAGGCGCATATCGGCCATGAAGGCGGACGCGATCAGGATGCCGTCGCCAAAACAGTGCACGCTGTCACCCGTCAGCAGCGACCAGCCGCCCGCCGTGTTGTGGTGGTGCGCATGCCCATGGCCTTGCGAGGCCGGAGCATGATCGTGGTGCCCATCACCATGGCTGTGGCCACGCTCCTGGGGCGGCGCGTGGCGGTGTTCATGACCATGGTGCCAAAGCTCGGCCTTGTCCAGCAGAAAGAAGAAGACCAGCCCCAGCAGCAAGGTCACGAACAGCGCCTTGGGGTTGATCTGGCTCTCGAACGCCTCGGGCAGCAAATGCACAAAGGCCGTGGCCAGCAAAGCGCCCGCCGCCAGGCTGAGCAGGTGCTGCGCACCAAAACGACTGTCTTCGCGGCCGATGCCACTGCGCATCAACGCGGCCGCAATCCATACGCTGCCCAGGCCGGCGGCAAGCGTCGCAAGCACGATTGCTATCAAAGTCATTGCAAACTATCCAATAAATAAAAGTGCGAATGGCAAAACTACCGCCAAACCCATTTTGAAGCTGCAAATGGTAGCACCTTATTGCGACTCTGTTGCAATAATAAAAATAACCCTGGCAGAAAAAGGCAAGGCTGTGCAGGCTCAGGCGTTTGCACATCGTTTCCGACCATGACACTCGCCGTACCGACCGCCATGACTCCCAAACCATGTGCGGTACACGGGGCTCTGGTCGAGCTTGTCCTGAGTGGGCTTGCCCGGGTGCAACCAGGCACCCGGGCACTACCCGTCAATGGGCTTTTTCCCAGTTCGGCCCAAAGCCGATTTCTGCCAGCAATGGCACCTTCAGCTCTGCCACACCGGCCATGAGGGCCGGGATCTCGGCCTTGACCCAATCCTGCTCGGCGGCAGGCAGCTCGAAAACCAGTTCGTCATGCACCTGCATGATGACCAGGACACCGGGCTTTTCCACGTCCAGCTTGGCCTGCACCGCCACCATGGCCTTCTTGATCAGATCAGCCGCCGTGCCCTGCATGGGCGCATTGATGGCGGCACGCTCGGCTGCTTTCTTGCGCGGACCATTGCCGCCGTTGATCTCGGGCAGCACCAGACGGCGTCCGAACACGGTTTCCACATAGCCTTGCGCATGCGCCAGCTCCACGGTCTGGTCCATGTAGCGCTTCACGCCAGGGTAGCGCTGGAAGTATTTGTCGATGTAGGCAGCTGCAGCCTTGGTTTCGATGCCCAGGTTCTTGGCAAGACCAAAGCTGCTCATGCCATAGATCAGCCCGAAATTGATGACCTTGGCATAGCGGCGCTGCTCACTGCTGACCTGATCGACCGGCACGCCAAACACCTCGGACGCGGTGGCCCGGTGCACGTCAAGCCCGTCGCGGAACGCGTTGAGCAAGGCCTCGTCACCCGAGAGGTGGGCCATGATGCGCAGCTCGATCTGCGAATAGTCGGCACTGGCAATGAGCTTGCCCTCGGGCGCAACAAAGGCTTCGCGGATGCGGCGCCCTTCGGGGGTGCGCACGGGAATGTTCTGCAGATTCGGGTCGTTGCTGGACAGGCGACCCGTTACCGCCACGGCCTGCGCATAGTGGGTATGCACCCGGCCATCGCTTGGCAAGGCCATCTGGGCCAGCTTGTCGGTATAGGTGCCCTTGAGCTTGGAGAGCGAACGGTGCTCCAGGATCTTGGCGGGCAGCGGATAGTCTTCGGCCAGCTTTTCCAGCACTTCTTCGTCGGTACTGCGCGCGCCGGTGGCGGTTTTCTTGACCACGGGCAAGCCCAGCTTGTCAAAAAAGATCTCGCCCAGCTGCTTGGGGCTGCTCAGGTTGAACTGCTGGCCGGCGATGTCGTAGGCCTCGTTTTCCAGTTGCAGAATGCGCGTGCCCAACTCGTTGCTCTGCCGCGCCAGCTCGCCCGCGTCAATGCTCACGCCATTGCGCTCGATGCGGAACAGCGCTTCGCTGGTCTGCATCTCCAACTCGTAGATGTGCAGCAGGCCGGCGTTGGCCTGGATGCGCGGCCACAGCACCTCGTGCACGTTCAGGGTCTGGTCGGAATCCTCGCAGCTGTACGCAGCCGCCTTGTCGACAGCCACCTGGGCGAAGGGAATCTGACTTTTGCCCTTTCCGCACAGGTCTTCGTAGCTGATGCCGGTGCGCCCTGTGTGACGCAGCGCAAGGCTGGTCAGGTTGTGGGGCCGGTCCGCCTCCAGCACATAGCTTTGCAGCATGGTGTCGTGGGCATAGCCTCGCACCGTGATGCCGTGGTTGGCAAACACATGCTGGTCGTATTTGACGTGCTGGCCCAGCTTCTTCCTGCTGGCATCCTCCAGCCAGGGCTTGAGCTTGGTCAATACCGCATCCAACGGCAGTTGCTCAGGCACATCCAGCCCTTCGTGGCGCAGCGGAATATAGGCGGCCTCGCCAATGGCGACGCTGAAGCTGATGCCCACGATCCGGGCCACCATTTCATCGAGCGAATCGGTTTCGGTATCGATTGCGGTCAGTTCGGCTGCCTGAATTTTGGCGATCCAGGCATCCAGGTCCGTCTCGGTCAGGATCGTGTGGTAGACCACATCGCGTTGCTGGGCGTTGATGGCGATCTCGGTGGTTTCGGCATCGTTGGCATCAAAAAGGCCGCTCTGGGCATTTTCCGTTTTGGACGAAGACGTGCCAGCGGCCGCCGCGCCGAGCGCGCGCGCCAGGCCCTTGAAACCGTATTTTTCGTAGAAAGGTGCAAGCCCTGCACTGTCTGGCTCGGCGAGGGTGATGCCGTCGAGTTGCGGCAAACCCACAATGTGCGCGGCCAGGTCGCAGTCGGTCTTCATGGTCACCAACTGGCGGCTCAGCGCCAACTGGCCCGAGGCGATGGCGTCTCGCAGGTTCTGCCCTGCAACGCCCTTGATGCTGGCGGCATTGGCAATGAGGTTGTCCAGCGAGCCGTGCTCTTCCAGCCACTTGGCGGCCGTCTTGGGGCCGACCTTGGCCACACCGGGCACGTTGTCCACGGTATCGCCCACCAGCGCCTGGTAATCGACCATCAGGGATGGCGGCACCCCGAATTCTGCGATCACGCCTGCCACGTCGCGCTTCTTGCCGTTCATCGTGTCGATGATGGTGACATGCTCATTCACCAGCTGGCTCAGATCCTTGTCGCCGCTGGAGACAATCACCTGGATGCCTTGCGCGGCGGCTGTCTGCGCCAGCGTGGCGATCACATCGTCGGCCTCCACGCCCGGCACGGCCACCACCTTCCAGCCCAGCAGCTTCACCACTTCGTGGATCGGCTCGATCTGGCTGCGCAGGTCGTCCGGCATCGGCGAGCGCGTGGCCTTGTACTCGGTATACAGATGATCCCGGAAGGTCGGGCCGCTCGTGTCGAACACGCAGACGGCATAGTCCGCCTGCACATCCTTGCGCAGGGCCTGCATCATGTTGACCATGCCACGAATGGCGCCCGTTGCCGGGCTGGCAGGGTCGCCGGGCACGGCACGCAGATCGGGCATGGCGTGGTAGGCACGGTACAGGTAGCTGGAACCGTCCACCAGCACTAAAGTAGGAGGATTACTCATATTGACATTGTGCCCGCTACGCAAAGGCCGGGTGACAAATTACAATCCTGTTATGCGCGCTATAACCACTTCTTTGATCGCCTCTGCACTGGCCCTGGTGCTGGCAACGGCCCATGCCCAGACACCGCCTCCTGCCCAAGAGCCCGCCCCTGCGGCCGCCAACCAGAGCGAATCCGGGAAAAAGACCGAGTCCAACGACAAATACAACCAGAAGGCCGAGTACATCCACGTCGAAGACGCTGGCAGCCGCATTGACGAAGTGCGTATTGGGGGCCAGACGCAAAGCATCCATGTGCAACCCAAGGTAGGCAACATGCCGGCTTACGAGGTCAAGCCCACGGATGGTGCCCGCAGCCGTCCCGATGGCTTTGGCGACACGCAAAACAAGAAGCGCGTCTGGAACATCGGCAATTTCTGAGTGCCGCACTGCATCAAATCAGGCACCTGACCCAGACTTGCGATAATCAGCCCCTTGTGACTTGCCGCCCCTGGCGGCAAGCAGCACAGCCAGCCAGGCAACGGCGCCGGCTGGCTTTGTTTTTGTTGTGCCCCCTTTCATCGCCTTCTCTCTGACCCGACATGGCTGTTTTCACCGAAGTATCCGACAAGGCTGCCAAAGCCCTGCTCAAACGCGTGCCCCTGGGCGAATTCGTGTCGCTGCGCGGCATTGAAGGCGGCATTGAAAACACCAATTACTTCCTGACCACCAGCGAAGGCGAGTACGTGCTGACGCTGTTCGAACGCCTGCGCGCCGACCAGCTGCCGTTCTACCTGTACCTGATGAAGCACCTGGCACAAGCCGGTATTCCGGTGCCCGATCCACAGGCCGAAAGCAAGACCGGCGACATTCTGCTGCAGGTGGAAGGCAAGCCCGCCGCCATCGTCAACAAGCTGCGTGGCAAGAGCCAGCTGGCGCCGCAGGCGGTGCACTGCCAGTCGCTGGGCGGCATGCTGGCCCGCATGCATCTGGCAGGCCAGGATTTTCCGCGCCAGCAGCCCAATCTGCGCGGCCTGCCCTGGTGGAACGAAACCGTGCCGGTGGTGTTGCCGCATCTGGAGCAACCCGCCGCCGAACTGCTCACGAGCGAGCTGGCCTACCAGAACCACATTGCCGCCTCGTCCGCCTACACGGCACTGCCGCGTGGCCCGGTGCATGCCGATCTGTTCCGCGACAACGCCATGTTTGACGGCGACGAGATGACCGGCATCTTCGATTTCTACTTTGCTGGTGTCGACACCTTGCTGTTCGACATTGCCGTTGTGATGAACGACTGGTGTGTCGACCTTGCCACTGGTGTCATCGACCAGGCGCGCGCAGACGCCCTGCTTGCGGCCTACCAGGCGGTGCGCCCCTTTACCGCGCCAGAGCGCCAACTGCTGCCTGCCATGCTGCGCGCCGGCGCCTTGCGCTTCTGGATCTCACGCCTGTGGGATTTCTACCTGCCCCGTGAGGCCTCGATGCTCAAGCCCCACGACCCCACGCACTTTGAGCGCGTGCTGCGTGCCCGCCTGGCCTCACCATTCGTGCTGAACACGCCAGTCGCCACAAAATGATAGCTGGCAGCGCTCTTCGTTATTGATTTTTGAACATAAACATTATCAAAATTCAACAGCACTGCACGCTAACCGCTCTCTTTTTGATAGGGACCAGCCATGCACCCCGGTGTAGCCAGGCCTGCCCGGCCCACTGCCCATGGCATGCCAATTCCTCACGCGCCCCCGCCCATCCGGGCATGGGTTACAGTGAACCATCCCCTTTTTGATTGATGTGCTGCGGCCACACGCTGCAGCCTGCTTTGTGCATGAAACTTCGTATCGCAACGGCCGCCCAGGGCGTTCATTGGGTGCGTGATGGATTTGCGGCCTTTCGCCAGCAACCCATAGCGCTCATCTCGCTGTTCTTCTTCTGCTTTCTGGTGCTGGGCATTGTGGGCGCGGTGCCCGTGATCGGCTTTGTACTGACTTTCGGCCTGGTACCCCTGTTTTCACTGTGCATGATGCTGGGCGCAGCATTGACCATGCAGGGCCAGAAACCAACGCTGCCGGTGGTGCTGCAGGCCATGCGCATGGAGCCAGCCCAGCGCAAGTCCTTCGTCATCCTGGGCGCCTTGTTTGTGCTTGGCCTGCTGCTGGCCGTGGGGCTTTCCACCCTGTTTGACGGCGGGGAGTTCGCGCGCATGTTCATTCTGGGAGAGCAGATCAAGCAGGAGGCACTGACCCAATCCGGCGTGCAATTGGCTGCCCTCACGATGACGGTGATGTATCTGGCCCTGACTGCTGTTTTCTGGCACGCTCCGGGCCTCGTGTACTGGCACCGCGTGCCTGCTGTGAAGGCACTGTTTTTCAGTGTGGTGGCCTGCATGCGCAACATCGGCGCATTTGCCACCTATGGCCTGGTGTGGCTGGCGGTGAACGTGGGCGCACTCATTGCCCTGAGCCTGCTGGGCGGAATAGTGGCCTCGGTCGCTGGCGTTGCGGGCGGTGCAATTGTGCTGATTGCAGGCTCGCTGGTACTGTCGGTGGTGTACTTTGTCTCGGTGGTCTTCAGCTTTCGAGACTGCTTTGATGCACCCGAGCAGCCAGCAGCACTGCCCACTACCCCGGCGGAATAAGGCAGAGTTGCAACGCAAGTTTCAATAGAATTTTCACGCAGGCGCGCTTCCCGAGCGCGCCTTTTGCTATTGTTTTTGATGCATCTTGCGCAAATGCGCCCGGTCGTCCATCGACGAGAAAACCACGGCAAAGACGATCCCCAGCGCCGCGCCCAAAATCGTGTCCATCACCCGCTCCTGCGGCATGCCGACGCTGGCCGCTGGTGAGGCCAGATGGGTCATCAACAGCGCCATCGGCGTGACCGTGATCTGGCCGAGCGCGTAGTTGTAGCCAATGATGATCTCGGTGACAAACTGAAAAGCAACGACGCAAACCGCAACCCACCAGAACGACGGCTCCTGCGCCAGGATGAGCCCCACCACGACTGCGCCAACCACAGTGCCAGCCATGCGTTGCAGCGCGCGGTTCATGGTGATGTGCAGGTGAGCCCCTTGCATGACCGCCGTGGCGCCGATGGCAGCCCACGCCGGGTGGTGCCACCCCAAGGCATGGGCAATGGCCGCCGACAGCCCTGCACCAGCGGTGATGCGGCCTGCCGCCATCCACCCCGCCCGTAGCGATGGCACAGCGGCAGCGGGCATCTGGATACGTGGCAGCTCGGCACGGCGCATCCAGTCTGTGGCCCCGCACACGAGACAGGCCACGATCCCTCCAGCTACAGTGCCCAGGGTGCGCCCGCCCAGCGCCCCCCAGGTAGCAACGGGCGCCAGCGAAGCACCTGCCGCAAACACAAGAATGACCGCGCCCGGACCGCCTAGCTGCCAGCGGCTGACAACCAGGGTCGAGCCCCCCGCAATCAGCGCCAGCACCACCATCATCGCCCATGGTGGCGCACCCGCCAGCGACGCAAGCGATGGAATCAATACGGCCAACGCCAATAGCGCGGCACACACCACGACAATGCGCATGCGCTTTTCGACAGGCGCAAAGCGGCCGAACAAGGCCGCCAACGCACCCAGCGCCGGATAGCCTACCAGTTGCGGCCATGGTGACAAGCGCGCCACTGCCAGTGCCACCAGCACCGCCAATGCTGCCTGCAGCGCCGCTACGAGGGCAATGCGCAGCGAAGGCTGAGGCGCCAGGCTCAGGCTGTCGCGCAGCTGGCGGTGCGAAAACAGTTGCAGCAGGGCCTGGTGGCGGCGAACGCTGGTGGAAGAAGACATGTGCAAGATTCCTTGTCGGCCAGGAAATCGTCCCCCAAAGGCCTGCAAGGCGGCTTGGCCATGGCCGCAGGCGGGCTGGAAGTGCTCCGGGAATCCCGGGCAGCAATTTCAGGCAGCTTGCGGTGATCGCCTGCTGACCCGGCAAGGCACAGCTTGCTGCGCGACTCACGCAGATGTGAGCCGTTACTGCCTTGGGATACCCATATAGTATCCCAGGCAACCATTTTCTGCGCCCGCAAGGACTTTCGGCAATGCGCCCAGGCACTACCGACGCGCAGCAGCATGCGCAAACAATATGCAAGCGCACACTACCGCAGATGATCGCAGCGGCAGCTGGAAAGAGACGCTATTTATTCAATACCGTCAGTGGTGCAGCCAGCCTACACCACCGTGAGCTTGGCAACCGACAGCGCCAGCCACTTGGTGCCATGGCGCGGAAAATGCACCTGCGCGCGCGCATCGTCGCCTGTGCCTTCCACCGCCAACACCTTGCCTTCGCCGAACTTGTTGTGAAACACCTGAATGCCCACCTTGATGCCATGCGCGGGCTCGGCCTTTTGGGCAGGGATCGGTGTCTTGCCCCACATGCTCATCGATGACTCTGCATTCCAGCTGCCAGTACCCGCCCCGCGTGCGCTGCCCGATCCGGAGCCAAAGGCAAGGCTGCCCATGCCGCTGCCAAACCCCGAGTGCCTGGGCGTGAGCCATTTGAGCGCTTCTTCGGGCAGTTCGTCCAGAAAGCGGCTGCGCACGTTGTAGCGCGTGGTGCCGTGCAGCATGCGCGTCTGCGATGTGGAGAGGTAGAGGCGCTTGCGCGCACGGGTGATCGCCACATACATCAGGCGGCGCTCTTCCTCCAGCCCGCCCATGTCGCTCATCGCGTTTTCATGGGGAAACAGGCCCTCTTCCAGGCCTGCGATGAACACAGCGTCAAACTCCAGCCCCTTGCTGGCGTGTACGGTCATCAGTTGCACGGCGTCCTGCCCGGCCTGTGCCTGGTTGTCGCCCGCCTCCAGTGCAGCGTGCGTCAAAAAGGCCACCAACGGCGACAAGGTCTCGCCGGTGTCAGGGTTGATCATCTGCGCATTGCCCGCATCGGGCCGCGCATTCGGCAGTGGCGTGTCCAGTACCGGCGCATCCGGGTTCAGGCCCTGGCTCACCGGGCTCTGGCCCGCACCCGGAATGCCCATGGCCTCCTGCTCGTCGAGCGGAATCGCGACGGCATCCTTGCCAAAACCTTCCTGCGTGACAAAGCTCTCGGCAGCGGTCACCAGTTCACCCAGGTTGTCGATGCGGTCGGCACCTTCCTTTTCCGTCTGGTAGTGCTCGATCAGGCCACTGGCCTGCAGCATCTTCTCGATCGTCTCACGCAAGGTCTTGCCCTGGGTTTCTTCGCGCAGTACATCGATCAGCGCCACAAAAGCCTGCAGCTTGGTGCCCGCCTTGCCCGCCACGGCTGTCACCGCGTCGTACAGCGAGCAGCCTGCCGCCTGCGCGCCTTCCTGCAACTGCTCGGTGGTGCGCGCACCAATGCCGCGTGGCGGAAAATTCACCACCCGCATGAAGCTGGTGTCATCGTGCGGGTTTTCCAAAAGTCGCAGATAGGCCAGCGCGTGCTTGATTTCGGCCCGTTCGAAAAAGCGCAGGCCCCCATACACCCGGTAAGGCACGCCTGCATTGAACAGGCTGGTTTCCAGAATCCGGCTTTGCGCATTGCTGCGGTAGAGCACGGCAATCTCGCTGCGCGCCACATCGTCGCTTTTGACCAGTGACTTGATCTCGTCCACCATCCACTGCGCCTCGGCCAGATCGGTCACGCTCTCCGACACCCGCACCGGCTCGCCCGGCCCCTGATCGGTGCGCAGGTTCTTGCCCAGGCGGTGGCTGTTGTGGCTGATGAGGGCGTTGGCCGAATCGAGGATGTTGCTGTAGCTGCGGTAGTTCTGCTCCAGCTTGATCTGCTGGCGCACATCGAATTCGCGCACGAAATCCTGCATATTGCCCACGCGCGCACCACGGAAGGCATAGATGCTCTGGTCGTCGTCGCCCACGGCAATCACGCTGCTACTTGACTCAAAGCGCCCACCCACCACATCGCCAGCCAGTTGCTTGAGCCACAGGTACTGCAGCCGGTTCGTATCCTGGAACTCGTCCACCAGGATATGGCGGAAACGGTGCTGGTAATGCTGGCGGATCGGTGCGTTGTCGCGCAGCAGCTCATAGCTGCGCAGCATCAACTCGCCAAAATCAACCACGCCTTCGCGCTGGCACTGCTCTTCGTACAACTGGTACAGCTCCACCTTCTTGCGCTCTGCCATGTCGCGCGCCTGCACATCGGCCGGGCGCAGGCCCTCTTCCTTGCAGCCACTGATGAAATACTGCAGTTGCTTGGGCGGCAGCGATTCCTCGTCGACATTGAACTGCTTGCACAAGCGCTTGACCGCCGAGAGCTGATCCTGCGTGTCGAGAATCTGAAAGGTTTGCGGCAGGTTGGCCGATTTATGGTGCGCACGCAGCATGCGGTTGCACAGGCCGTGGAATGTGCCAATCCACATGCCGCGCACATTGATCGGCAGCATGGCAGACAGGCGCGTGAGCATTTCCTTGGCCGCCTTATTGGTAAAGGTGACAGCCAGAATGCCACCCGGCGTGGCGCGGCCTGTCTGCAGCAGCCAGGCAATGCGGGTAGTGAGCACGCGCGTCTTGCCGGAGCCGGCGCCAGCCAGGATCAGCGCGTGGCCGGCAGGCAGGGTGACGGCGGCGAGCTGCTCTTCATTGAGCCCATTGAGCAGTGGCAGGTGTGCGGAAGTGGGCGCAGGCGGGGCGGCAAACAAATCATTCGAATCCATGCCGCTATTGTAGGGAGCCGGCACCAGGCAACGCCCAGGCCGGCAAACCCCTTAAATATGGCTGGCAAGTACCGCACTCACCACCAAGGCTTTTGCCCCAGCGACGCTTGCTGTTAGAATCAATCACCGGGCCCAAGATTCTTGTGACCCGGTTTTTTTGTGCCTGCGCCAGCAGGAATGGTGCATCCCCTCGTGCGAGATGCACCCGCAAAACCGGTTTCCAAGCCAAGCGCCTTTTGCTATGCAATCGCTGCGAAACAGTTCGCGGCAACCTCTCATGGAGCTTGGAATCAAATGGAAATCTTCGACTACGACAATATCCTTCTGCTGCCCCGCAAGTGCCGCGTGGAAAGCCGCTCGGAATGCGACACCAGCGTGGAACTGGGCAATCGCAGCTTCAAGCTGCCGGTCGTGCCCGCCAACATGAAGACCGTGGTGGACGAGAAAATCTGCACCTTCCTGGCGCAGAACGGCTTCTTCTACGTGATGCACCGCTTCGACATCGACAACGTGGCCTTCACCAAGGACATGCAAGGCAAGGGCCTGTTCGCATCGATCTCGCTGGGCGTGAAGCAACCCGACTACGACACGGTGGACCGCTTCGTGGCCGAAGGCATCTGCCCCGAATACATCACCATCGACATCGCGCACGGCCATGCCGACAGCGTGAAGAACATGATCCAGTACCTGAAGGCCAAGATTCCTGCCGCCTTCGTGATCGCCGGCAACGTGGGCACGCCCGAAGCCGTGATCGACCTGGAAAACTGGGGCGCTGACGCCACCAAGGTCGGCATCGGCCCTGGCAAGGTCTGCATCACCAAGCTCAAAACGGGTTTTGGCACAGGTGGCTGGCAGCTGTCGGCCCTCAAGTGGTGTGCCCGCGTTGCCACCAAGCCCATCATCGCCGACGGCGGTATCCGCAGCCATGGCGACATTGCAAAGAGTGTGCGTTTCGGCGCCACCATGGTCATGGTTGGCTCGCTGTTTGCCGGCCATGAAGAGTCACCCGGAAAGACGGTCGAAGTCGATGGCGAACTGTTCAAGGAGTACTACGGCTCGGCATCGGACTTCAACAAGGGCGAGTACAAGCACGTGGAAGGCAAGCGCATTCTGGAGCCCGTCAAAGGCAAGCTGGCAGACACCCTGACCGAGATGCAGCAGGATGTGCAATCATCCATCAGCTACTCGGGCGGCAAGAAGCTCATGGATATCCGCAAGGTCAACTACGTCATTCTGGGCGGCGACAACGCAGGCGAGCACCTGCTGATGTAACCCTGATGGGCGCAGGGGTGCCTTGTTCGCCGGGTCCCGTCAAGTACCGAAAAAACAAGGCACCAGCGCTGTACCGAAAAGCGCAGATAGCTATCCTATCGATAGCATTCTCTGCCATAGCCACTCCTGGGTGATCGCAAAAAACAAAAGCCAATGACCACGTTTTCCCTGACAAGCGTAAAAATTGGTGCATAATACAAGGCTTGCTGCAGCACACAGCTGCAAGCAAACAAATGTGGGCTCTTAGCTCAGTTGGTAGAGCAGCGGACTCTTAATCCGTTGGTCGAGTGTTCGAATCACTCAGGGCCCACCACATTTTTCAGCGATTGGCTTCTTGCCGGTTGCAACCGGATCAGACACCTCACGGTGCATGGTTACGGGCTCTTAGCTCAGTTGGTAGAGCAGCGGACTCTTAATCCGTTGGTCGAGTGTTCGAATCACTCAGGGCCCACCAGACACGGCCTAGGCTTCTTGCCTAGGCCGTTTTCTTTTGCCTGCTCCACACCAACACCCTCACCCGCATGCGTGATGGAAGCCAGACTTGTAGAATGGGCCTGATCAGCTTCCCGCAGTGCGGGCACCTTGCCTGCCCTGCATCCTCTCCCTCCTCTTCACTCTATAGCCGCCATGCCTCGCCTGCTACGCCCCTTGCTCGCCACCATTGCATTTGCTGCCGCCAGCAGCGCATTCGCTCACGTCTCCGTCAGCAACGCCTGGGCGCGCGCGTCGGTGGCCGGGCAACAAGCCACGGGGGTGTTCATGGATCTGCGCTCCGGCCATGACAATGCCAAACTGGTTGGAGTCAAGACCGAGGCAGCGGCATCTGCCGAAATCCACGAAATGAGCATGCAGGACAACGTCATGAAGATGCGTGCCGTACAGAGCGTGGACCTGCCCAACGGCCAGACCGTCAACCTCAAGCCGGGCGCTTTCCACATCATGCTGATGGGCCTGAAACAACCGCTGAATGCTGGCGACAACGTGCAGCTCACGCTGGAGGTGGTGCACGAAGACGGCCTCAAGGAGAGCATCGCGGTGACGGCACCGGCACGCGCCCTCAACAGCGGCGCACCCGCTGCCAAGTCGGGCGGCGGCGACGCACACCAGCACGGCGCGCACCAGCACTGATTGCTGCCAACTGCAACACACCCCATCTCCTGCCAGCCGCTGCAATCCAGCGGCTTTTCTTTTGCCCGGACTGCCAAAGGCCATGAACCGCAGTGCGACATATGGATTTTCGCGCCATCGCAGTGTTACCTTTAAACACAGGTTACATTTGTCTTGTAATCAGGGTTTCCACTAATTCTCACAGGGGAAATTCGATAAATTCAATAATCAATTTGTTCTCCATTGATTTGAATTATTGACATTCATTTACAACCTCTGAAAATGTATTTACCTGCAAGCGGAGAGCAAGAAATAGCAGGCACAGTAATGCCTGTCATTTCCGAGATTGAACATGTTGCTGCATGGGAGAGTATGAATGTCTGACCTGATTTTGCATGCCGCCCATTTGAGTGAAGCACATCAACTGCGCTTTAGTTATTTGTTTGACGTGGCCGCCAAGCGCTGGCGCGATAGCCAGGCCACAGGCTCTGCCAAGCCTGCCACCGAGCTCTGGGTAGTGGACGCACAGAGTGCGTCCGAAGCCATCAGCAAGCGCCCTGATAACGCGTGCGTCCTGTTGATTGCCAGCGACGACCAGGCCGATGCCCTGCGTGCGCAATGGCCACACCAGATCGATGGCCAGCTGCCACCTGATTACAGCGTGGGCCGCCTCACGCAGATGCTTGAGCAGATGAGCCTGCAGGCCCACAGCAAACGTCTGCGCGAAACGGTAAAGAATCGCCGCATGCAAGGCATGACCACATCGCACAACGTGCAGATCAAGAACGCGGATGCTGCCTTCCTGAAGGCGACAGAGCTGGACATGGCTCCTGCGCCAGTCTCTGCTGCCATGACCGATGTACCGACGGTCTCCACCTATACGGCATCAGACACCGAGCCTGTGACCGGCACCCGCTTTCGCATCAGACGCTGGACGCAATTGACCGGCAGCATGGCCGGACAGGCGCACCGCCAGATTCTGGCGGCCTTGATTTCCGGTGAACGCACCCTGGAGGAACTGGGCGAGCGCGCGCCACTGGACCGCGCCGAGCTGCTGCGCCTGCTGCAGGTCCTGCGCGGCAAGGGTGTCCTGGTGGAATTGCATCCACTGGCGCCCCTGCCTCCTGCATTTGCCGAAACGGTACAGGCATCGGCAGTGCCAGAGGCTGCAACTGCAGCCACCCTGCAAAGCCAGGGTATTGCACGGGGCCTGTTCCGCCAGCTCAGCCGCTGGATCGGCCAGAACCGCAATGCCAACGATTCCGGCACGACCTCCACCTAAAGTCAGACTCGTATGCAACACCTCATCAAACGCATCGTACTGGTCGGCCCCATGGGCATTGGCAAGACCACGGCCATTCGCAGCCTCTGCGGGAGTCTGGCCATCGAGTGCGAAGTGCCCAACCTCGACAAACAGGCCCACGCCAAGGAAACCACGACCGTGGGCCTGGATTTTGGCGAGATCAAGCTGGACGACAATGACACCTTGCAGGTGTATGGCTGCCCCGGCCAGGAACGCTACGATTTCGTGCGCGAGTGGGCGCTGTCACTGGCCTTTGGTGCGATTGTCATGGTCGATATCCATGAGCCCAATGCCCTGGAGCACACCGCAACCCTGATCCAGCAGTGCTTCCGCTCCCCCAAACTGCAGGTGGTGGTGGTATTGATCTCGCGCCCTGCATCGGCGGCGCAGCAGGAAATGTTCACCGTACGCCTGTCCAACTATCCGCAATGTGCGGTGCCGGTGCTCAGTGCCGACCCTCGCAACCCGGCGCAGATGCTCGACACCCTCGACATCATCGCCGCCATGCTGCCAGACGAAACCCCGGCCTGACCCGCCACCTGCGGGGCGCGACATACCAGAGCGACTGCACAGACCCGTGGCTTCGGGTAAGCTGCAGCGCTGTCCCTGAGAACCTGCGCTGATGCCTGTGCGGCAATGGCGGCTGGCGCCTCTCCTCCCTCTTTTTCTGCCTTTGACACCGGCGCCACCCGCTGCAAGCGCGTGGCGCGCTTCCCATGAACGATCTCCGCTCTGCTACCGCCCCATCCAAACCCACACCCCAATGGGTTCTGGCGGTCATGCTGGCGCTTCTGGGCATGCTGGGACCGTTCTCCATCGACACCTACCTGCCCGCATTCGACGGTATTGCGGCATCCTTGCAGGCCTCTCCGCTGCAGATGCAGCAGACGCTGTCAGCGTATCTGTTCGGCTTCGCCTTCATGAACCTGTTCCACGGCGCGCTGTCCGACAGTCTGGGCCGCCGCCCCGTGGTGCTGTGGGGGCTTGCAGCGTTTGCGCTGACCTCCGCAGGCTGCGCGCTCGCCCGGACACCCGAGCAGCTGATCCTGTTCCGCGCCCTGCAAGGCTGCACCACCGGCGCCGGCATCGTGGTGTCGCGCGCCGTGGTGCGCGACCTGTTTCCACCTGCACAAGCACAGCGGGTGATGAGCCAGATCACCATCTACTTCGGCATTGCCCCGGCCATTGCGCCCATGATTGGTGGCGCTTTCATTGCCTACGCCAGTTGGCAGTCCATCTTCTGGCTGCTGACGGTGATCGGCGTGCTGTTGTGGGCGTACAACTGGCGCCTGCTACCCGAGAGCCTGCCTCCCGCCAAGCGCCAGCCCTTTGACCTGAAGAACCTGATGCGTGGCTACTGGCAGTTGTGCACCAGCCCACGTTTTCTGCTGTTGGCCGCAGCCAGCGGCGTGCCTTTCAATGGCATGTTCATCTATATCCTGTCGGCGCCTACGTTCCTGGGTACGCACATGAAGATGCAGCCCACCCAGTTCTTCTGGTTCTTCCTGTGCACCATCGGCGGCATCATGGCGGGCGCCTGGGTGAGTGGCCGTCTGGCGGGCAAGATACCTCCCAAGCGCCAGGTGCGCCACGGGTTCCTGATCATGTTCGTGACCTCCAGCATCTATCTGCTGCTGAACCTGGTACTGCCGCCCCACCCCGCCTGGGCGCTCGTACCGCTGGGCATTTATTCGTTTGGCTGGGCCTTGATGACCCCCGTAGTGACCTTGCTGGTGCTCGATCTGCATCCTGAACGCCGTGGCCTCGCCTCTTCGCTGCAGGCCGTGGTGTCTTCGGTTGCCAATGGACTGGTAGCCGGTGTACTGGCGCCACTGGTGATGGATTCCACCATCGCGCTGGCGGTTGCCTCAATGTGCCTGATGGCGGCCGGTCTCATCAGCTGGGTCTACTTTCACCACCGCTGGCCCGACATTGGCCGGCATTCTTCCAAGCATTGATCCTGAGAACCTGTTTACGAGCTGAAATCGGCAGATAGCGCTTATCCACAAAGCGCTTCTTGCTCCTAAAAAAAGAGCTTCCCGAAGGAAGCTCTTTTTGTTGTGCGATCAATGATCAGCGGTTGCGCTCGGTGCGCTTGCGGTCACCCGCTGGTGCGTAAGGGCGGCCGCCACGGTCGCCAAAGCGGTTCTCACCGGCACCACCTGGGCGGCGCGGCGCAAAATCGCCGCCGCCATGGCGCGGGCCTGCACTGCGCGGGCCACGGCTGTCACCGCCGCCACCAAAGCGATCACTGCGCTCAGGGCGGTCACCACGTTCAAAGCGGCGGTCGGCAGGTGCACGGTCAAAGCTGCGGCCTTCGGGACGCGGTGCGCGATCCTGGAAGCGGTCGCCGCCACGGTCGTTGAAACGGTCGCCGCCGCGATCAGCACGCTGCTCAAAGCGTGGCGCGCGGTCGTCACGGTCAAAACGCGGACGGCTGTCGCCACCACGGTTGGCACCAAAGCCTTCACCAAAGCCAGGCTTGCGCGGTGCACCGCCAAAACCGCCCGAACGGGAGCCGCCGCCGCTGTCGCCAAACCCTGACTTGCGGCCATAGCCGTCGCCGTCGCGGCGGCCACCAAAGCCACGGTCACCACCACCACCAAAGCCGCCACGGCCTGGACGGCCACGGTCGCCACCACGGCCACCGCGCGGACCTTCGCTGCGGGCAGGGAAGCGCTGGACTGGCTCCAGGCCAGGAATCACTTCGGGCTTGAACTGCTGCTTGGTATAACCTTCAATGTCGAACACGCGACGACGGTCACGGAACTCTGCAAAGGTCACCGCCAGACCGGAGCGGCCCGCGCGACCGGTACGGCCGATGCGGTGGGTATAGTCTTCCGCCTTCATAGGCAGGCCATAGTTGAAAACGTGGGTGATGGTGGGCACGTCGATACCGCGTGCCGCCACATCGGTAGCCACCAGAATCTGCACCTGGCCGTTGCGCAGCGCCATCAGGCGGCGGTTGCGCAGGCCCTGGCTCAATGCACCGTGCAGTGCCACCGCAGAAAAACCTTCCTGTTGCAGGTCATTGGCGAGGCCATCGCACTCCACTTGCGTGGATGCAAACACGATCGCCTGGTTGATCGAGGCATCACGCAGCCAGTGATCCAGCATCTTGCGCTTGTGGTCGGAGTTGTCGGCCCAGAACAGCACCTGCTTGATATTGGCGTGCTTTTCCTGCGGCGAATCAATGGTCAGCTTCTTCACACCCGCGCCGTTGTCGTGCATCACGCGCATGGCCAGTTGCTGGATGCGCGGTGCGAACGTGGCACTGAACATCATGGTCTGCTTGCGCTGGATGGTCAGTTGGTTGATTTCAGCCAGGTCGTCGGAGAAGCCCAGATCCAGCATGCGGTCGGCTTCGTCAACCACCAGGAACTGCACCTTGTCGAGCTTGATCTGCAGCGAACGCTGCAGGTCGAGCAGACGGCCAGGCGTTGCCACCACCAGGTCGGCGTTCTGCAGTTTTGCGATCTGCAGTTGGTAAGGCATGCCGCCCACCACGTTGGCGATGCGCAGGCCCTTGCAATGGCGCACCAGCTCGATGGCGTCATGCGCCACCTGCTGTGCCAGCTCGCGCGTTGGGCACAGAATCAGGGCGCCGGGCTGCGCTGCCTTGAAGTTGCGTGGGCTCAGCGGGTTCTTGCGCTTGGCGCGCTTGGGGGGCTGCTCGCCACGGGCCACCGCTTCGGCCGCCAGACGGTCGTGCTCCGCGCGCTCTGCCGCAGCGGCAGCAGCTTGCTGCTGGATCAAGGTGTGCAGCACGGGCAGCAGGAAGGCAGCGGTCTTGCCCGAGCCGGTCTGGCTCGACACCATCAGATCGGTGAAATGGTCAGACTCTTCGCCTTCGCCGTACATGGCCAAGGGAATGGCGCGCTCTTGCACCGCGGTGGGCTGGGTGTAGCCCAGGTCCTTGACGGCTTGCACCAGCTCGGGCGCCAGGCCCAGCTCGACAAAGCCGTTGGGCTCGTCGGCCTGTGCTTCTACGGTTTCCGATTCGGTGGAATCAACGGAATCGGTGGATTCCATGTTTTCGACGTGATTTTCAGCGTCGGTAAAGTTTTGTGCAGGCGCGGCTTCGCCCTGCAGATGGAGGTCTTGCGTCATTTTGAAAAATAGCAATGGCGGGCCTCTGCGCGGTTCGCAACGCAGTTCCGGTCCGTTCATGGTTGTAAATACATCAACCATCAAACGGTATCGGCCAGAGTGTGTGCCGTGGGCTTGCTTCAAAACGGCCATGCTGCGAATCGCATGGCCTGGACGCCCAGAGAATGAAGGGAGATGTGCGTATCACCGCCGTAAGTGGCGGAAGGAAGCGTGGATTATCGCACGTTTCGGGTTTTCCCGCATCATGCCAAGGACATCTGTGATTCAAGGCGTCCATCTGCAAGCTCCAGAAGCCCATGGCTTTGAAAAACCCGGTGACCCAGGTCATTCTTGTCGGGCCAAGGCAAAGCTTCCACTACGATGTCTCCACACGCATCACAATCAGGAGACCGGCATGACCATGTGTTCACGACCTTTCATGGCTATCACTGGCCTGCTCGGGGCCGCCCTGCTGGCAGCTTGCGGCGGTGGCAGCGATAGCTCAGAAGAAGCCAGGGATTCCAGCGATTGTTTCAACACCGGTTTTTATCGCCAGGACACCCAGATCAATGTTACGCAGAGTAGCCGCTTGAACGACGCGCCCGCAATGGAGTCTCGCTTTCTGCACTGGGTAACCAGCCAGAAAGAAGAGAATGGCATCAACACCATTTATGTCTCGCCAGACACCGGACGAGCCAGCATTCACTACTCCATCGAAGGTGGAGCGCTGCTGTACCACGGCTATAACGCGTTCAATATCGGTGCCACCAGCCGACAGAGCCTGACGCCGGCCCAACAGTCGGTGATCGCTATGGCGCCCGGCCAGACCACTTCGCAGACCATCGTACAAACCGATAGCCGCTCGACAGCCGATCAGGAAATCAAGACCGTGACCACCCTGGCCTACACAAGAACTTACGAGGGCAGAGAGGCCATCAGCACCGCCCTCGGTCAGTTCGAGGCCTGCCGTTTCCTCACCACCATTGCTGCCAGCCCGGAAGGCAACCCCGACGCCAACAGCAATGCACAAACCACCTCCTGGGTGGCATCTGCAGGCACTTACCGTGGACTCACGCTCAAAGAGCGCACCATCACCCGCCAGGCCGGCAAAACCGATACCCTGGTGACCGAGGCAAGCCGGGTCAATCAGTTCGACATCAGGTAGCCGACTCGGGCGCCAGCTGTAAAAAATGCGTCCGGTAGTACACCAGCTCGTCGATCGATTCATGCACATCGGCCAGCGCCGTGTGCTTTTGCGCCTTCTTGAAGCCAGTCACCACAGCTGGCTTCCAGCGCCGAGCCAGCTCCTTGAGAGTGCTGACATCGACATTGCGGTAGTGGAAATAGGCCTCCAGCTCCGGCATGTAGCGTGCAAGAAACCGGCGGTCCTGCCCGATGCTGTTGCCGCACATCGGCACCTTGCCCTTGGGCACGTAACGCTTCATGAAGCGCAGCGCCTCCTTTTGCGCATCTTCCTCGGTCACGGTTGAGGCCTTGACACGCTCGGTCAGCCCACTTCTTCCGTGGGTGCCCCGGTTCCAGGCGTCCATCTTGCCCAACTCCTCATCGCTTTGGTGGATGGCAATCACCGGGCCTTCGATGCGCACGCTCAGGTCGGCATTGGTCACCACCAGCGCGATCTCGATCACACGGTGTTCTTCAGGGTTCAGTCCCGTCATCTCGCAGTCCAGCCAGACCAGGTTCAGGTCCGATTTGTCCAGCTGCGGCGCAGACTCTGGCGCGACGGCAGGGGTGTTCTTGTCTTGCATGCGGGTGATTGTCGCCGATGCCCTACACTTGATCGCTTTCCGTTTTTCAACAGCCCCACTCGTGACTTTATCGCTGTCGTTCACCCTGATCTTTGCTGCCGCGCTGGCGCTGGGCGTCCTGGTCAAACTCTGGCTCGCTTCGCGCCAGATGCGCCATGTGGCAGCCCACCGCAATGCGGTTCCCGCATTGTTTGCAGACCGCATCAGTCTGTCTGCCCACCAGAAAGCGGCCGATTACACCATCGCCAAAACCCGCTTTGGCCTGCTGGAGCTGGCACTTGGCACCGTGGTGCTGCTGGGCTGGACCTTGTTGGGCGGCCTTGATGCCCTGAACCACTGGCTGCTGGATGCCATGGGCGGCGGCATGCTGCAGCAACTGGCGCTGGTGGCCGTTTTTGCGTTGATCGGCGGGCTGATCGACCTGCCGGGCAGCTATTACCAGACCTTTGTCATCGAGCAGCGCTTTGGTTTCAACAAGATGACCCCAGGCCTCTGGCTGGGCGATCTGTTCAAAGGCGCGGCCATGGGCGCCATCATCGGCCTGCCGATCCTGGCCGTGATCCTGTGGCTGATGGGAGCCGCCGGCCGCTGGTGGTGGCTGTGGGCCTGGGCCGTGTGGATGGGCTTCAACCTGTTGCTGATGGTGATCTACCCGGCTTTCATCGCTCCCCTCTTCAACAAGTTCCAGCCCCTGGAAGACGAATCGCTCAAAGCCCGCGTCACGGCATTGATGCAGCGCTGCGGCTTTTCCGCCAAGGGCCTGTTCGTGATGGATGGCAGCCGCCGCAGCCAGCACGCCAACGCTTACTTCACTGGTTTTGGCGCCAGCAAGCGTGTGGTGTTCTTCGATACCCTGCTACAAAAATTGAATGCCGACGAGGTGGACGCAGTGCTCGCGCACGAGCTGGGCCACTTCAAGCACAAGCACATCATCAAGCGCATGGTGGCGCTGTTTGCGCTCACCCTGCTGGGTTTTGCGCTGCTGGGCTGGCTGTCGGGCCAAGGCTGGTTCTACACCGGGCTGGGCGTCACGCCCAATTTCAACGTCCAAGGGGTGGCAGGTTCTGCCCCCAATGATGCGCTGGCGCTGCTGCTGTTCCTGCTGGCTGCGCCCGTGTTCAGCGGTTTTGTCGCGCCACTGATGGCGCATTCCTCGCGCAAGCATGAGTTTGAAGCCGATGCCTATGCGGTGCAGCAGACGCGCGCGCAGGATCTGCAATCCGCCCTGCTCAAACTGTACGAGGACAATGCCTCCACTCTGACCCCCGATCCGCTCTATGTGCGCTACTACTATTCGCACCCGCCCGCAGTGGAGCGGATCAGCCACATGCAACAATTGACACCATGACGCAATCCCATCTGCCCAAACAAGACTGGTCCGCCCAGACGCGCCGCGCCCTCACTGCCTCCGAGGTGGTGACACAACTGGGCCAGTTGCCCGGCTGGGTGCTGGCTGGTGATGGCGGCGACGTGGCAATCGAAAAAACCTTCCGTTTTGCCAATTACTACGAGACCATGGCCTTTGTGAACGGCGTGGCGCTGATCGCCCACACGCAGGATCACCATCCCGATCTGTCGGTGCACTACAACCGCTGCGTGGTGCGTTTCAATACGCACGATGTGAATGGCCTGTCTGCCACCGATTTTGAATGCGCGCGCCGAATCGAAGCGCTGCTGCAGCTGGCCTGATCCCCATGGCAAAACACGGACGGCGCCCCGGCGCCCACGCGTCAGGCCAGGGCGATACCCAGACCGGCCTGGTTGTGGCCAGCTATGGCCGCCACTGCGTGGTGGAGACTCCAGACGGCGAGCGCCGCATCTGCCACCCGCGCGGCAAGAAAAGCCAGGCCGTGGTGGGCGACCATGTGCTTTGGCTGGCGCCACCGCCCGGCCAGGGCGACGAAGGCACGATCGAGAAGGTGCAGGAGCGCCGCAACGTCTTCTACCGCCAGGACGACATCCGCACCAAGACCTTTGCCGCCAATCTCGACCAGCTCCTGATTCTGATCGCCGCAGAGCCGGTGTTCAGCGAAGTGCAGCTGGCACGCGCCCTGATTGCCGCCGAGGCCGCGCACATCACGCCCATCATCGCCCTCAACAAGATGGACCTGGGCGAGCCCTTTCTGCGTGCCTGGGAACGGCTGGAACCCTACCGAACCATGCGCGACCAGGCGGACGACCCACCGCATTACACGGTGCTGCCATTTGCACTGGAAGGCGCGGACGAGGAGGATCGCGACGCCATCTACGGCCTGCTCGAAGGCAAGACCACCCTGGTGCTGGGCCCCTCGGGCGTGGGAAAAAGCACCTTGATCAACCTGCTGATTCCCGGTGCCAACGTGGCCACCAACGAGATTTCGCAGGCCCTCAACACCGGCAAGCACACCACCACGAGCACAACGCTGTACTGGGTGGACGAGGCGCGCACCACGGCCCTCATCGATTCGCCCGGGTTTCAGGAGTTTGGCCTCTACCATATCGCGCCCACCCAGCTGGCCGCCTGCATGCCCGACATTGGCGCCCACGCCAAGGAATGCAAGTTCTACAACTGCACGCACCTGCATGAGCCCGGCTGCGGCGTGATTGACGCGGTCACGAATGGCTCGCAGACCCTGCCCATCAGCGAAAACCGCTACCGCATCTACCGCGAATTGTTTGACGAACTCAACCTGAGCGCGTATTGAAGCCAGTGCCCTGCGCCAACATTGCTATTGATTTGATAGCATACTGCGCATACTGGGCGGGCGCACTCCATTGAAAAGACCGTAAAGCGGAGAGTTGCCCCCGATCAAGGCTGCAACCACGCCGGTGGCAACTGCTCAGCGTGCGTCAAATCCACATGGGATTTCAGAAAATCCAGCACCGCCCGCGTGCGCGAAGGCAACTGGTCGGGCTTGCCCAGGTATACGGCGTGGATGGGCTCCAGCACGCCCGTGTTGAAGGGCTCCAGCACCACTTTCAATCGGCCTGCATCAATGTCGCTCCATGCATGAAAGAGTGACAATCTGGCAATGCCTGCCCCCTCCACCGCCATGTTGCGCATCACGTCTCCGTCATTGACGCGCAGCGCCTCACCGATCGGCACGTCCACTGCGCGGCCATCCACGGTAAACGGCCAATGGGGCACGGTGCGCTGGTAGTTCCAGCCGATGCGAATGTGGTGCGCCAGGTCCCCCGGATCCTGTGGCGTGCCATGGGTAGCCAGATAGGACGGCGCAGCCACGATCACCTGGCGCGTGTAGCCAAGCAGCCGAGCCACCACGTCAGACGAGGGCAACTTGCCCCAGCGGATGGCAATGTCGGCCTGGGCCTCCATCAGATCCACGACATGGTCGGTAAAGCTCAAATCCAGTACCAACTCGGGATAGGTCTGCATCAAGCGCACCACCAAGGGAACCAGCAGCTTTTGCCCGGTGGATGAGCTGGAATTGATGCGCACCACGCCTTTGGGAACGCTGCGCAGCGAGGCCGCATTTTCCACATCGTTCAAATCCGCCAGCACGCGCTGGCCGCGCTCGTACAACTGGCAGCCTTCAGGCGTCAACTGCACGCGGCGTGTGCTGCGCAGCACCAGTTGAGCCCCCAGGCGCGCTTCGAGGCGGGCCACGATCTTGCTGATGGCCGAGGGCGACACGCCCAGATGGCGGGCCGCGGCCGAGAAGCTGCCCTTTTCCGCCACCTGCACAAACACTTCCAGTTCGCCGGAGCGGTTGATTTCAAACTGCGGGGCTGCAGCAGAACGGGTGGCTTGCATGGTTTTTCCTTGGCCAGGGAGCGGTTTATTTGTGCCACAGCAGCACAAATGCGTTTCCATTATTCCATCTACACAAAGGCAGTGCCAGTCACGACAATTCCTTCTTCCGGGTACGAAGCCCTCCGCTTACCCGCACTGAAAGGAACTTCCCCATGCCCGTATCCCTACTGGCACTCGCCGCCGGCGCCTTTGGCATCGGCACCACAGAATTCATCATCATGGGCCTGCTCACCCAGGTCAGCCAGGACCTGGACATCAGCATTCCCACGGCAGGCACCCTCATTTCGGGCTACGCCTTTGGGGTGGCCGTGGGCGCGCCAGTGCTCACCCTGCTGACGCGCCACTGGCCGCGCAAGCAGTTGCTCCTGAGCCTGATGCTCATCTTCATCGCGGGCAACGTGGCGGCGGTGTTTGCGCCCAACTACGGCTCGCTGATGGCTGCACGCGTACTCACCTCGCTCACGCACGGCACTTTCTTTGGTGTGGGGGCCGTCGTTGCCACCAGCCTGGTGCCCAAGGACAAGCAGGCCTCGGCCATTGCGCTGATGTTTTCCGGCCTGACGCTGGCCACCCTGCTGGGCGTACCCGCCGGCACCTGGATCGGCCAGCATTTTGGCTGGCGCATGGCCTTTGCCGCCGTGGCCGTGGTGGGAGTCGTCGCGTTGGGCATTCTTGCGTTGTTTGTGCCACGTGACCTGAAGCAATCGGCCCCTGCCGCGCTGCGCGATGAACTGTCGGTACTGGCAAGCACCCCGCTGTGGCTGGGTCTGGGCATGACGGTGTTCGGCTTTGGCGGCGTATTTGCACTCTACACCTATGTGGAGCCACTGCTCTCGCAGATCACCCACATGGGCAACACGGGAGTGGCGATCACCCTGCTGCTGTTTGGCGCTGGCTCGGCCGTGGGCAACATCGCTGGCGGCAAGCTGGCCGACCGTGGTGTGGTGCGGGCGCTGTGGATCACGCTGGGTGGTCTGGTGGCAGTCCTGGTGCTGGGCCGTTGGGCGTTTGGCCAGTCGGGCGCCGTGGCCATGGCCTATGTTGCAGCGCTGGGCGTGGTGGCCTTTGCCACCGTGGCCCCCATGCAGATGCGCGTGATGCAAGGCGTGGGCAGCCAGGGCGCCACCTTGGCGTCCAGCCTCAATATTTCGGCCTTCAACCTGGGCAACGCACTGGGCGCCTGGGTGGGTGGCAGCCTGATTGCGGGCGCGGGCCTGCTGTCGATAGCCTGGGGGGCCGCTGCGCTGTCAGCCCTGGGCTTGGTGCTGGTGGGCATGAGCCAGCGCCGCACGGCTGGTGTGGCATGTGCCGCCAGCGCTTCTGCATAAGCTTTTCAAGAGGGTTTTGCCATGGAATACCGTTACCTCGGCCAATCCGGCCTGAAAGTACCTGCACTGGGCCTGGGCACCGGCACCTTTGGCGGGCAAGGCCCGCTGTTCTCAGCCTGGGGCCAGAGCGGCGCAGACCATGCCCGACGCATGATCGATATCTGTCTGGATGCCGGCCTCAACCTGTTCGACAGCGCCGATGTGTACTCAGACGGCGCATCGGAGGCCGTGCTGGGCGAGGCGCTCGCCGGGCGTCGCCAGCACGCCATCATCTCCACCAAGGTCGGCCTGCGCACCGGCAGTGGGCCCAATGATGCAGGCAGCTCCCGCCAGCACCTGGTGAGCGCGGTGGAGGCAAGCCTCAAGCGCCTCAAGACCGATTACATCGACCTTTTACAGTTGCACGCGTTTGACGCCCACACACCGGTCGAACAGGTGCTGCAAACCCTGGACCTGCTGGTGCAAGCAGGCAAGGTGCGGTATGTGGGCGCATCCAACTTCTCGGGCTGGCAGTTGATGAAATCGCTGGCTGCCGCCGACCGGAACGGCCTGCCGCGCTATGTGGCCAACCAGGCCTACTACTCGCTGATTGGCCGTGACATGGAGTGGGAGCTGATGCCGCTCGGCCTGGACCAGGGTATCGGCACCATGGTGTGGAGCCCACTGGGCTGGGGACGGCTCACGGGCAAGATTCGCCGTGGCCAGCCCCTGCCTGAACAGAGCCGCCTGCACCAGACCGAACAGTTTGCACCGCCCGTGGCCGCCGAGCATTTGTACAAGGTGGTCGATGCGCTGGAGGCTGTGGCGCAAGATACCGCCAAGAGCGTGGCCCAGGTCGCCATCAACTGGCTGCTGCAGCGCCCCACGGTCGCCAGCGTATTGATTGGCGCGCGCAACGAAGAGCAATTGCAGCAGAACCTGGGTGCCGTGGGCTGGCAGTTGAACGCCGAGCAGATGCGTTTGCTCGATGACGCCAGCGCCGTGATGCCGCCCTACCCCTACTACCCCTACTGGAACGGCCAGTTCAGCGAACTGGCGCCGCCTGCGGTGCGCTCCAGCGTGCAAACACTATAAAAAATAGTGCTGATGGCGCTTATTGAGTGTGCGCCACTGCCTTCAAACATCAAAAAAGCCTGCGAGGCCGGTCACCCGGTTCGCAGGCTTTGCTGCACATGCAAGCTGTTCGCCTGCCACTCAGGCAGCTATCACCCCAGCAGCCGCGCCAGGGTCAGGAGCGCCAGCAGCAGCATCCACACCACCACCGAGCGCCACACCAGGCCCACCACGCTGCGCAGGTGTGCCACTTCCGGATCGCGCCCCGGCGTGGTGGAGCCGTCGCCCTGCAGCAGGGCAGCATCGCCAGCATCGAAATCGGCCGTGCGTGCGCGCAGTGCGGCGCCGCCCAGGCGGATGTCGATGGCACCAGCGGTGGCGGCCAGGATCACGCCATCGTTGTCGTTGGGAAAGTGCTGGGTCTGAAAGCGCCAGCCATCGATGGCTTCTTCAAAATTGCCGACGATGGCAAAGCTCAGCGCGGTCAGGCGCGCGGGCAACCAATCCACCATGGCCCAGGCGCGGGCCGCCACATCCTGAAAGGCGCCGTGCGCCAACTCGCTGGCCTGGGCGGGCTTGATGGCAAAGCGCGATACATATTCCGCCATACGGTAGAACACCGCGCCCGCCGGGCCCAGGCCCAGGGCCGAGCCAATGGAATAGCAGGCCAGCACACCAAACACATGGCGGTGCGCGGCCAGCACGGAATATTCGATCACATGGCGCACGATCTCGCTGCGCGGCAGTTGGCCCACGTCCACTTGCTGCCACGCCGCCAGATACTGGCGGGCCTGCTCTTCATCGCCCGATTCCAGCGCATCGCGGATACGCGTGAAATGGTGGCTGAACTGGCGAAAACCCAGCGTGACGTACAGCACCACCACATGCCACACCATGGCGAGCGGCCAGCCCACCAGCCAGGTCAGCAGCCAGTGCATGCCCAGTGACAGCCCTGTGGGCAGCAACACCGCCACGCACCACGCCAGCCAACCGTGGCGCTGCTGGCCTGCATCCAGATTGCGGCTGATCCACTGTACCCAGGCGCGCACGGCGGCATACACCGGGTTGTCGCGCGACAAGGGCTTGGCCTGCTCCAGCAGCAAGGCGATCAGCGTGGCAAAAAAACTCATGGTCGGTGATCATACCGGCTGATCTGCAACATACAAGTAGTTACTAATCAGCGCGGCGCCTGGAAGGCCAGAAAACGGTACAGATTGCGCAGCATGCCTGCAGTGGCGCCCCAGATGAAGCGCTGGTGGCCGGACAGCGGATCCTGGTACGGCATGGATAACCAGCGCCGTGACAGCTCGGGCGTGTCCAGCTGCTGCCACTGGTGGTGCGCCGGATTCATCAAAAACGACAGCGGTACCTCGAAGATGTCGTCCACCTCGCCCGGATTGGGGGCAAGTGCGAACGGCGGCGTGACGAGCCCCACCACAGGCGTGATGTCGAAACCCGAACCCGTGGCGTAGACCGGCAGGCTACCCAATACCTCGACCCGGTCGCGCGCCAGCCCCACCTCTTCCCAGGCTTCGCGCAGGGCGGTGTCATTGGCGTTGTGGTCTTCCGGGTCCTGACGGCCTCCGGGGAAGGCAATCTGCCCCGAATGGTTGGACAGGCCTGTGCTGCGCTGGGTGAGCAGCACATGGATCTCCTGCCGCTGCACGAGCGCAACGAGCACGGCCGCCTTGGCTGGCGGCTTGCTCGTCCAGCGGTGCTCATTGCTCAGCTCCGGCTGCCAGTCGAGACTGCTGCCGCCAAACGCCTGACGCAGATGCTCGGCGCTCAGGCATGCTGGCGCCACAGCGGGCAGGCCGGTATCGACCTGCACCACCGGCACCGTGCGCGGATCCATGATGGGGACTACTTTTTTGATAGCTGTCTGCGCTTTCTGGACGGACGCGAGTGGCTGATTCTGTTCAAAACCTGCCATCGCAGGCTGGCTGCTGGAATTCTTGTTCATGCGAACCTCTTTCCCGCATCATAAGAAAACCGTGGCCCGCTTGCCGAGCAGGGTTGTCGCTTGGGCTCGGTTGTGGTCGCGACACAAGCCACTTGGCCAAGGGGGCGGCCATGAAAAAAGCCGCTACAGCTTGTACCGTAGCGGCTTTCAGCACTGGGCTGCGCAGAATTATTCTGCTGCAACAGCTGCTGCCTTGCGTGCTGGCAGCTTTTCCTTGATACGGGCAGACTTGCCGCTGCGCTCGCGCAGGTAGTACAGCTTGGCACGGCGCACATCGCCGCGACGCTTCACTTCGATGCCGGCGATCATAGGGCTGTAGGTCTGGAACGTACGTTCCACGCCTTCGCCGCTGGAGATCTTGCGCACGGTAAAGCCGCTGTTCAGACCGCGATTGCGCTTAGCAATCACCACGCCTTCGTAAGCCTGCACACGCTTGCGGGTGCCTTCAACAACGTTCACGCTCACGATCACGGTGTCGCCAGGGGCAAATTCAGGAATGGTCTTGTTCAGACGAGCAATTTCTTCTTGCTCGAGAATCTGGATCAGGTTCATGGTTTCATCCAACGATCTTGCACGCGCCATGGAATTGGCAGCTGGAGGCATAGAGTTACCAGCGTATTGCTTGGTTCACCATTGAACAAAGCGGCCGGGCAGAGGATCGGTAAACCGGCAATTATAGTGGTTTTGGCAAATTCGCCAACACCTGCTCGTCTTTGCGGGTCAATTGGCCGCGCGTGCGGGCCGCCTCCAGCAGCTCAGGGCGGTGCCCAGCAGTGATGCGCAGGCTCTGTTCGCGGCGCCAGCGCTCGATATGGGCGTGGTGGCCCGACAGCAGTTCGGCAGGCACCGGCTGGCCGTTCCACACCTCGGGCCGCGTGTAGTGGGGGCAATCGAGCAGGCCGTCCAGCGCGGGGTTGAAGCTGTCCAGCTGGTGGCTGCCCTCGTCGTGCAGCACGCCCGGTTGCAGGCGGGTTACCGCATCCATCAAGGCCATGGCCGCAATCTCGCCGCCCGAAAGCACAAAATCGCCCAGGCTCAGTTGCACGTCCACAAACTGGTCGATGAAGCGCTGGTCCACGCCTTCGTAGCGGCCACACAACAAAATAGCGCCCTGCGAATCCGACCATGCCTGCACTTCGCCATGGTTGATCGCGCGACCAATGGGCGAGAACAGCACGAGCGGCGCAGGGCCATCGCCCTCGCCTGCCTGCGCACGTTGGGCACGGATGGCAGCCAGGCAATCGGCCAGCGGCTGCGCCATCATCACCATGCCGGGGCCGCCACCAAAGGGGCGATCATCCACCCGGCGGTAGTTGCCGGGCGCGTAATCGCGCGGGTTCCAGCAATGCACTGCCACCTGGCCGCTCTGGTAGGCACGGCGCGTGACGCCTACCTCCAGAAAAGGGGCAAACAGCTCAGGGAACAGGGTAATGATGTCAAAGCGCATACAAGCAATCCTTCCCCGCGCTCAGGCAGCGCACATCCCATGAAGCGGAAGCCGCCCAGCCACGCACACCCGACCCAGGCCTGCACCGCGCGCACGGCAATACAGGAGCTGTTCCATCAGTAATCAGGCTGCCAGTCGACCGTGATGCGCTTGTTGGGCAGCGATACCTCGTCCACAAAGGCATTCACGAAGGGAATCAGGCGCTCCTGCGCCTTGCCTTCTTCCTCGTAGCCTACCACCAGCACCGTCTGCGGGCCGGTAGACATCAGATCCTTGACGGTGCCCAGCGCCAGCCCTTCGCGGTTCACCACGGCCAGCCCCATCAGATCGACCCAGTAATACTCGTCGTCATCGGTCTTGGGAAACTCGGCACGCGAGATGAAGACGCGCGCGCCCTTGAGCTTCTCGGCCTGGTCACGGTCATCAACGCCTTGCGCCCAGCCCACCATGCCGTCTCCATGGAAGCGGGCCTGCCGCATCTCCAGCGAGGCCACACCCTGAAAATGGCGGGCGCCTTTTTCCGGTGGCTGAATGAACCAGTGCTTGGCCTTGAGCAGTGCTTGCGGATCGCTGCTGAGCGCAAACACCTTGAACCAGCCCTTGACGCCCCAGGCATCGGCAATGCGTGCCACTTCAATGGCATCGTCTGGCAGGGTGGCGGGCGACAGAATGAGTTCGGTAGCAGGCATGGCAAAAATGGCAGTGCGAAAGGTGGCCTCGCGCGCCACACACAGGGTGTGACCACGGCGTCCAAAGGATTTTCTCCCTGGAAGCGGCCCGGCGATAAAAAACGGGCCGTAGTGCTTGTCGCAACTAACGGCCCGCGCGGAGGGTTGCGCATGAAGCGCAACCGATCCGGAGAGATGGCGTATTAAGCAGCCTTGGCAGCGACTTGCTTGGCCAGACGTTCCACGGTTGGAGAAGCCTGGGCGCCCACGCTCTTCCAGTAAGCCAGACGATCCAGCGCCAGGCGCAGACCTTCGGTGCCGTCCTTGGCTTGTGGGCTGTAGAAACCCAGGCGCTCGATGAAAGCACCGTCGCGACGCACGCGCTTGTCAGCAACCACAATGTTGTAGAACGGACGGGCCTTGGAGCCGCCGCGGGAGAGTCGAACTACGACCATAATAATCCTTCGGGTGGTGAAATTTTTTGCCACGTTTGAGACACGCGACTAGCCACCCGGCCAGCGACACGCAGCAAAGCTCTGCATTATACAAACTTCTGGAAAACATGCCAAGCGTTCGGATCAGCACCGCCCAAGACATTCCTGCCATCACCCGCATCTATGCCCACCATGTGCTTCACGGCACCGGCAGCTTTGAAACCGAAGCGCCAGGGGAATCCGAAATGATCCGCCGCCGCGAAGAGGTGCTGCAGCGCAAGCTGCCTTACCTGGTTGCAGTCGGAGACGATGGACAGGTGGTGGGCTATGCCTATGCCAACTGGTTTAAGGCACGGCCCGCCTACCGTTTCTCGGCGGAAGACTCGATCTACGTGGCAGACGGACAGCACGGCAAAGGCATTGGCAGGCTTCTGATGCAGGCGCTGATCGACGCATGTGAGCAGGCCGGTGTCCGCAAATTGATTGCAGTGATCGGCGATTCGGGCAACCATGGCTCCATCGGTGTGCACACCGCTGCCGGTTTCGTACCGGTGGGCACCATGCGTTCCGTCGGTTGGAAGTTCGGTCGCTGGCTGGACATTGTGATGATGGAAAAAACCCTGGGCGCTGGCGACAGCACGCCCCCTGCCCCATGAAATCTGCAAAAAACAAGACCCTCGCCACCTGGCTGGCCTTTCTGGGTGGGCCGCTAGGCCTGCACCGTTTCTACCTGCACGGCCTGGGAGACACGATCGGCTGGCTGCTGCCCATTCCCACCGCCCTGGGCCTGTACGGCATGGAGCGCATTGCTGCCAACGGCATTGACGACCAGATGAGCTGGCTGCTGGTGCCGCTCCTGGGCTTTACCATTGCAGCCTGCTCCTTGATGGCCATCATCTACGGGCTGATGGCACCCGAAAAATGGAACGCGCGCTTCAACCCCTCGCTCGATCAGGAGGCCGCACCCGGCCGCACCAACTGGATCACGGTGTTCGGCATTGCCGCTGCGCTGATGATCGGCACCGCCATCCTGATGGCCAGCTTCGCCTACAGCTTTGAGCACTATTTTCAGTACCAGATCGAAGAGGCGCGCAAGATTTCCCAGTGAAGATTGCTATTGTTTTTGCAAATGGCGGTTGAGAAAGCCAAAGACCTGCGCCTCATAGGCCTGTGGGGCAAAGCGATACAGATCGACATGCCCCGCACCAGGCACCACCCACAACTGCTTGGGCTCCGCAGCTACTGCAAACATCTGTTCGGTCTCGGCCTGCGTGGTGTAGCGGTCGTCGGCGCCACCAGCCACCAGCACGGGGGCAGCAAGCTGCGCCAGATGGTCGACAGGCCGCACCTGGTCTGCCGCCAGGCCCAGACGCAGCGGCATCTGCCCCAAAAGCAAGGGCGACACTACTGCCGATAACGGCCCCAGGCGCTCCCGCACACGGTTGTCCACCGCAGTTTCAATTCGGGTGAACACAGCTTCCAGCACCACCGCATCGGGAGGACGTCCCTGGTGCGCCAGCAACAGGCCCGCGCCACCCAGTGATGCACCGATGACGCCCAAGCGCTCCTGCGGTAGGCGGTCGCGCAGCCAGTCGAGGGCACTGCGCACGCCTGCAGCCTCTTTCGGCCCGAAGCTGATCATGTCGCCATCACTCTCGCCATGCGCGTACAGATCGATCAGCAGGACTGCGTAGCCACGTTGATTCAAGGCGCGCGCCCGGGGGAGCATGGCACGGCGGTCTGCCCGCACACCGTGCAGCAACAGCACTGCGCCATGTCCAGGCGCCCCATCCGCATACCAGCCTCTGACGAACCCTTCCGCTGAGCCAATCTCTACAGCCTGCGCATTCCAGCCCTCAGGCACGGGCCCCACAGGGTGCTGCTGCGGCTGGGCGATCCAGCTTCCCGCCGCCCAGGACACTCCTGCCACAGCCACCAACCCGGCGGCAGCTACCGCCAACCAGCGCCAACCACGAACCATCGGGCGCGCACCGCGAGAAACTGTGGAATCAGCCATACGTCAATGAAAAAAAGGTTGGCCGATCATATCTGCCAACCTTTTGCACCTGATGTGCCAATCCTTAGTACAGCTGTAGGCTGACCCAGTACGCAAACGCGGCGACAAAGGCGGCTGCTGGAATGGTCAGCACCCAGGCCCAGACGATATTGCCTGCCACGCCCCAGCGCACAGCGCTGGCACGCTGCGTGGAGCCCACGCCGACGATGGCGCCGGTGATGGTGTGCGTGGTGGATACGGGCACGCCCAGCGCAGTGGCAATGAACAGTGTCATCGCGCCACCGGTTTCAGCGCAGAAGCCGCCCACGGGCTTGAGCTTGGTGATCTTCTGGCCCATGGTCTTGACGATGCGCCAGCCACCAAACATGGTGCCCAGGCCGATGGCCGCGTAGCACGAAACAATGGTCCACAGCGGTGGCTCGGCGTCGTTGGGCGAAGCGTAGCCAGTGGACAGCAGCAGCAGCCAGATGATACCGATGGTCTTTTGCGCATCATTGCCGCCGTGGCCCAGGCTGTAGGCACCGGCAGACACCAGTTGCAGCCGGCGGAACCATTTGTCGACGCGACCGGGTGTGGCGCGGCGGAATACCCACGCAACGATCACCATCATCAAGGAGCCCAGCAAAAAGCCCAGCAGCGGCGAGACGAAGATGAAGGCAATCGTCTTCCAGATACCGCTGGCAATCAGCGAGCCCGCGCCAGCCTTGGCAATGACCGCGCCAACAATGCCGCCGATCAGCGCGTGGGACGAACTGGACGGAATGCCGTAGTACCAGGTGATGACGTTCCAGCTGATAGCACCCACCAGGGCGCCGAAGATCACGTGGGTGTCGACAATACCCGGCTGCACGATGCCTTTACCAATGGTGGCAGCCACGCTCAGGTGGAAGACAAAGATGGCAACAAAGTTGAAGAATGCCGCAAACACCACTGCCTGGGTGGGCTTGAGCACGCCGGTGGAGACAACGGTCGCAATCGAATTGGCCGCGTCGTGAAACCCGTTCATGAAGTCGAACAGTATGGCGAGCGCCACCAGCACGACAATCACCCACAGGGCGGTTTGCATCGGTTCCATGGGGCTGCCCGATCAGGAGTTTTCGAGAATGATGCCTTCGATGTGGTTGGCCACATCTTCGCACTTGTCGGTGATGGTCTCGAGCAGCTCGTAGATCGCCTTGAGCTTGATCACCTCGCGCACATCGGGCTCTTCACGGAAGAGTTTGCTCATCGCAGAGCGCATCACGCGGTCAGCATCGCTCTCGAGGCGGTCGATTTCTTCGCAGGTCTTGATGGCCGCTTCGGTCGTGGCCGGCTCGGCAATGCGGTCAAGCATCTTGACGGCATCGCGCACGCGCTCGCAGCACTTGACGCTCAGGTCGGTGAGGCGGGTGATTTCCTCGGTCATGTGGCGCACGTCGTACAGCGCCATGGTTTCGGCCGAATCCTGAATCAGGTCCGCCACATCGTCCATGGTGTTGATCAGCGCGTGGATCTGCTCGCGGTCGATCGGGGTGATGAAGGTCTTGTGCAGGGTGCGGTTGACTTCGTGGGTCACACGGTCAGCGGCACGCTCGGCGTTGTCCACATCCTGGTTGTAACGCTCGCGCAGATGCGGATCGTTGTAGTTGGCCACCAACTGTGCAAATGCATGGGCCGCTTCGACGATGCGGTCCGCATGTTGGTTGAACAGTTCGAAAAAATTACCTTCGCGCGGCAAGAGTTTGCCAAAGAGCATGGGGGCACCTATACGGTTTCAATGCGGGAGAGGGATGACGGACGGGAGATCCGCCCGGGAGGGAAACAGTTGCTGCACTGCACAATTCATCAATTTTAAATGCAGCTGTCATTATTTTGTCTCAATTCAGGCAGCACCCCGAAAAACAAAGTAGACCGCGCCCAGGAGGCACAGCCCTGCCCAGAGGTAATCGAGCTTGAGCGGCTGGTCCAGAAACCAGACCGAAAACGGCACAAACACCAACAGGGTGATGACCTCCTGCATGATCTTGAGCTGGCCCACATTGAACTGCGTGGCGCCAATGCGGTTGCCCGGAACCTGCAGCATGTACTCAAAAAACGCAATGCCCCAGCTGACGATGGCGGCGATATACCAGGGCGAAGTGGAGAGGTTCTTGAGGTGTCCGTACCAGGCAAAGGTCATGAACACGTTGCTAAGGACCAGCAGCAGCACCGTTTGCACGGGCACAGGAATGGACTGGAGGAAATTCACACAATCACCTTGAAAAAGTTGCGCCATTGTCATGCAAGTGGCCGCTTTTTGCTGCCACGTGCCGCTGCGGCAACAATTTCATCAGCAGATTTCATCGTCAGCCCTTTCCCGCAAAGCGCCAGACGCTATCAAATCATGAGCAATAAAAAAGCACCGCCATGCGGTGCTTCTGATCGACTGTCGACTGTCTGCGGGCGCTTCTGCCCGGCGCGCCCTACTCGCCCAGGTAGGCGGCGCGCACGCGCGGATCGGCCAGCAGCTCCTGGCCCGGGCCGGTCATCGTGATGATGCCCGATTCCATCACGTAGCCACGGTCGGCAATGGCCAGCGCGCGGCTTGCGTTCTGCTCCACCAGCACGATCGTCACGCCCATGGCGTACACATCGCGCACCACTTCGAAGATCTTGTCAACCATGATGGGCGACAGCCCCATGGATGGCTCATCGAGCAGCAGCAGCTTGGGCTGCGCCATCAGCGCGCGCGCCATGGCCAGCATCTGCTGCTCGCCGCCGGACATGGTGCCCGCCAGCTGGTCCTTGCGCTCGCGCAGACGCGGGAAGATGTTGAACATTTTCTCGATGTCGGCCAGGATGCCCGCCTTGTCCTTGCGCAGGTAGGCCCCGAGCATCAGATTGTCGGTAATGGTCTGGCGCGTAAAGACGCCCCGTCCTTCGGGCACCATCACCAGGCCCTTGGCCACCAGGTCCCAGGCACCCAGGCCCTTGATGTTCTGGCCCAGGAACTCGATCTGGCCGTCGTTGATCGCCTGCGTGGCGGTCACGGCCTTCATGGTCGTGGTCTTGCCCGCGCCGTTGGAGCCGATCAGCGACACCAGCTCGCCCTCGTGCACCTCAAAATCCACGCCCTTGACAGCCTGAATACCGCCATAGGCCACCTTCAGCCCGCGTACCTTCAACAACACCGGGTTGCTTGTCTTGTCCGTCATGCTCAATGTCCTCCGGTGCCCAGGTAGGCCTCAATCACTTTTTCGTCTTTCTGCACTTCGGCAGGCGTGCCCTCGGCCAGGCGCTTGCCATAGTCGAGCACGGTCACCCGGTCACACAGGCCCATCACCAGCTTCACATCGTGCTCGATCAGCAAGATCGTGCGGTTGTCTTTGCGGATGCGGTCGATCAGCTCGCGCAATTGCACCTTTTCGGTGGCATTCATGCCGGCGGCCGGCTCGTCGAGCGCGATCAGCTGCGGATCGGTTGCCAGCGCGCGGGCAATCTCCAGGCGCCGCTGGTCGCCGTAGGACAGGGTGCGCGCCTTGTAATCGGCATAGCGCTCGATGCCCACGTACGCCAGCAGTTCGCGGGCACGTTCCTTGATCGCCATTTCCTCGGCCTTGAAAGCCTGGGTGCGGAAGATGGCGCCGATCAGACCGGACTGGCTGCGCACATGGCGCCCCACCATCACGTTCTCGAGCGCCGTCATCTCGGCAAACAGACGGATGTTCTGGAACGTGCGCGCAATGCCCGCCTTGGCCACCAGGTGCACTGCCGTCGGCTGGTAGGCCGTGCCTGCCAGCTCGAAGGTGCCGCTGTCGGGCGTGTACAGGCCCGTGATCACATTGAAGAACGTGGTCTTGCCGGCCCCATTGGGGCCAATCAGGCCGTAGACCTGGCCGCGCTCAATGGTCAAACCCACATCGGACAGCGCCTGCAGACCGCCAAAGCGCTTGGAAATACCTGCCACTTTCAGTGCAGGAGCGTGTGTACTCGTCATGCTCTATTCTCCTGCTCAGTCTTTCTGGATGGCGCTCTTGCCATGTTCGGGCGCGGGCCACAGGCCACGCGGACGCAGCAGCATCACCACGATCATCGCCACGGCAATCAGCAACTGGCGCAGGATGGAGGCGTCAAGCCGCCCATCCGTCAGCTGCTGCAGCGGGCCAGCCACATAGCGCAACACCTCTGGCAGGGCCGACAGCAGCACCGCGCCCAGAATGACGCCGGGAATATGGCCCAGGCCCCCCAGCACCACCATGGCGACGATCATGATCGACTCCATCAGGCTGAACGATTCCGGAGACACAAAGCCCTGGAAGCCCGCAAACATGGCGCCGGACACGCCGCCGAACGTCGCGCCCATGCCGAATGCCATCAGTTTCAGGTTGCGGGTGTTGATGCCCATGGCCTTGGCGGCGATTTCGTCTTCGCGGATCGCCATCCAGGCGCGACCGATACGCGAGTCCTGCAGACGGTAGCAGATAGCCACGCTGGCCACCACCAGCACCAGGAACAGGTAGTAGTACAGGGTGACGGACGAGACCGTATAGCTGCCGATCTCCAGCGGCTTGGCAAAGTCAAAGCCGAAGATCTTGATCGAATCGATCTGACCCAGGCCCTTGGGGCCGTTGGTGATGTTGACAGGCTGGTCCAGGTTCAGCATGAAGATACGGATGATCTCGCCAAAACCCAGGGTCACGATGGCCAGGTAATCGCCCCGCAACTTGAGCACCGGAAAGCCCAGAATCATCCCCGCCAGCGCTGCCAGCAGCGCCGCCAGCGGAATCACCAGCCAGATCGAGGTGTGCAGCCCATTGGGGAACATGGCCTTGAAGCCTTCGAATGTCTCGGCCAGATGGGGCGAAGCCATCAGGCCCAGCATATAGGCACCTACCGCGTAGAAGGCGACATAGCCCAGGTCCAGCAGGCCGGCAAAGCCCACCACGATGTTCAGACCCAGGGCCAGCATCACATAGAGCAGCGCCAGATCGGCAATCCGTACCCAGGCATTGCCAAAGTACTGCAGGATGAGCGGTAATACCAGGAGCGCAACCGCGCCCAGAATCCATTGTGCTTTGTTGTTCTTCATGCTGTGTTCCCCTTACGCACGATCGGCCACACGCTCGCCCAGCAGGCCCGAAGGACGCAGGGTCAGCACGATGATCAGCACAATGAACGAGAAGATGTCGACATACTGGCTGCCCAGGATGCCGCCGGTGAGTTCGCCGATGTAACCGGCGCCAATGGCCTCCACCAGGCCCAGAATCATGGCGCCCACCACGGCGCCAGCCAGATTGCCGATGCCGCCGAACACTGCGGCGATGAACGCCTTCAGACCCGGCAGGAAACCCATGGTGTGCTGGGCAGTTCCATAATTCGATGCCCACAGCACGCCTGCAATCGCCGCCAGCACGGCACCGATCACGAAGGTGGCCGAAATCACCATGTCAGGCTTGATGCCCATCAAGGCCGCAACGCGGGGGTTTTCCGCCGTGGCACGCATGGCGCGGCCCAGGCGGGTGTAGTTGACCAGGTACATCAGCACCGCCAGCACAATGGCCGTCACGCCCAGCACCAGAATCTGGGTCGGCGTGATCACCGCGCCCGCCACTTCAAAGGGCTCAGCCGGCAGCAAGGTCGCATAGGGCTTGTAGTTGGGCTTCCAGATGATCATGGCCAGCGTCTGCAGCAGGATCGACATGCCGATGGCCGTGATCAGCGGCGCCAGGCGCGGGCTGTTGCGCAGCGGCCGGTAGGCCAGCTTTTCAATCGTGAAATTGAGCACTGCCGCCACCACACAGGCAATCAAGGTGGCGATCAGCAGGATGATCCAGCCGGGCGTATCGGGCATGGCGCCCTGCATCCAGCCGATGATGCTCCAACTCGTCAGTACACCGATCATCAGCACTTCGCCGTGCGCGAAGTTAATCAATTGAATAATGCCGTACACCATGGTGTAGCCCAAGGCTATCAAAGCGTACATGCTGCCCAGGACCAGACCATTAATGATCTGCTGCAGCAAAATATCCATAACCAACCCTTCACCAGTTGAACCACGATGGCAAAGACTGCATTCACCTGGTGATTACCCTGTAATACAGACCGCCTCTAACCGCGATAACAGTTTTATGCGGATCGCAGGAATTCTATCGACGGGCCGGTGTTTTCAAGCTCTTTCGCCGCTAGCGCTTTCCCTAGTCATTTGCGCCAAAAGGTCACGAAAATTGACGCTTTTGGTATCTCCTCCTAGGGAATTCACCAGTAATAAAGATATAAGCACGCTGAATACTTACAAATAACTTACACCACCCGTGATTCCTTATTGATGACGCGCAAAAGAGTGCGCGGTATCAGTGCAAATGCCATTCCCGGTATTTACACCGGCTGAAACATCGGCTGGATGCAAGGCAGTTCCTTTCGAACCCAGCAGGCGCCCTGCTCTGTTGCGAGGCCTGTGCCACCCTCTGACAAGGCTCCGTTTCCAGGCAGCGCCGGGGAATAAAAAACGCGGCCAGGCCGCGTTTTTTCCGAAAGGGCTGAAATTACAGCTTGCCCACCATCTCGGGCACCGCCTCGAACAGGTCGGCCACCAGGCCATAGTCGGCCACGCTGAAGATCGGCGCCTCCTCGTCCTTGTTGATCGCCACGATCACCTTGGAGTCCTT